>JAQWAM010000124.1 GCA_028707675.1 Kiritimatiellia bacterium
CGGGTATAGTAGGGTTGAGGCCGTCGGACACCGGGCTGCCAGAACGGGCGGCCCAAACGGCGGCGCCGCTCTCGATCACCTGCGTCCACCCCTCCGGCAGGGCGCCGCCGTGCTCGAAATCCTCGCTGAACGGCATCGGCGTGGGGATGTTGATCCTGAGCGTGAAGAGGTTGGTCGTTGCCTTGCCGTCGGCGCCGGCCACCCGCACGCTGAAATAGTGCAGCCCGGGGGCGGTCGGCTGACCGCTGATCACCCCGTCGTCCGCACCCAGGCTCAGTCCGGCGGGCAAAGCGTTGGAGACCACCGCCCACGAGTAAGGCTGGGTGCCGCCTGCGGCCTCCAGCGCGGTGCTGTACTCCAGCGCGGTGAGCCCGCTCGGCAGCGTCTGTCCGGTACGGATGAGCGGCGCGTCGGTGGCGGCCGTGATCCGGACGTTGTCGACGCACACGCCGTAACCCGAACGCGCGTTACCCTCAAAGGCGATGCGGTAAGTCGAGGTCGGCTCCGGCAACAGCATCGTGCGTTCCGTCCAAACCGGCACGTTTGCGGTGTAAGTCGCCAGCAGATGCCATGTGTCGGCGTCGGAACGCTTGTAAAACACCCTTAACTCGTCTTGCCCGTCTTCCCATGCCTTCATGCAATGCCAGAAACTCAGGCGGATGTCGCCCGGCGCCTGGCCGAGATCGATAAACGGCGAAACCAGCCGCGTCTTCTTGTCCGGCATTCCGTGCGACCACTCCGTGAACAAGAACGCGTTGAAACTACCGCTTTGCGCTTGCAGCGGGTTGCGGTTATAGCCCCCGGAATAACAAGACCACGAAACGTTGTCAGTGACGTATTCCTGCGTCCAGCCGAACGGCATCAGGCCGCCGCGCTCGAAATCCTCGGCGAAGAGATCCGCCCGCGGCAGGACCACAGCCAAGCCCAGAGCCTTGTCAGCCGTCGCGTTCTCTCCGTCCGTGACCCTTACCGTGAAGGAGGACGACTGGACATTCGATGAAAGGCCGGTGATCAAACCTTCCGCATCCATCGAAAAGCCAGTCGGCAAGCCTCCGGCAATGATGGCATAGGTGTACGGAGGCACACCGCCCTCTGCCGCCAGCCGATTAGTATACGCCGCCTCTATGACGGCAGGCGTCAGCGGATCCGCGTTGGTTATGCCCAGCGGCGGCGTGGGATCCCATACCGCCACGTCGTCCACGCAGACGCCGTAACCGTATCTGGCCGTGCCCTCGAAAGCCAGATAGGCCGTGCGCGACGGCGCCGGCAGGTCGATCGTTCTCTGTGTCCAGCTTATCACGGAGGCCGCATATGTGGCGACCGGCTCCCATTCCGCGGCCCACGAGGTCTTGTAATATACCCGCAGCTCGTCCTGGCCTGTTGACCAGCGCTCCATGTGATGCCAGAAGGTCACGCGCGCCGCCTTGGCGTCATCGCCGAAATCCAGCATGGGGGAGATCAGGCGCGTTACCGCCTGCGTCATCGTGTTGACATACAGGCAGGCGTTGCGAATCCCGCCGTGGGCGTTGACCGGGCTGCCGTTGGGGCTGCCGGTGACGAACTCCCATGCCTTCGCGCCGCTCGCCTGCGCCTGCGCCCAGGCGTCCGGCAGATTGCCGCCGTTCTCGAAATCCTCCGTAAACGGCAGGGCCGGGTTCGGCAGGATCGCGATCGAGCAATCGTTGGTGGTGGCGGAGGCGCCGTCACCGTACACCACGAGCGTGAACGCGGCGTTCTCCACCGTCACCGGCATGCCGGTGACCGCGCCCGAGGGATCCAATGCCAGCCCGGCGGGCAAAACGCCCGCGATAATCTGCCATGTGTAGGGCTTGATGCCGTCAACCGCATTCAACGGGAGATTGTAGTATGTTCCGATCCAACCGGGCGGTAAAACCCCCTTGCGCAACATCACCGGCGGCGGCGGCACAAACCTGAAGGTCATTACCGTGCCGTTGGTGCTGAAATGGCGCGCGTACATGAGCGAATCCGTGCCGTCCCACCAGCGCGAACCCGGCGCGGACCCCGGAGTAAGAGCATTGACATATCCTGCCGCGGGATTGCCTGCATAATACAGGTCTGTGGCGTCGCCGTCATTGATGTTCATCTGCAGATCCCAACGGTTGTCGGCCTGCACAAGGGTGCATTCGTAGTTCTTGTGGCTGTCATTGTACGCGAGGCTCTGATTGTCGCGGTCGCCCAGCTCGTCAATATGCCAGACCGCCACGCCTGAGGCCGGGATGTTGGCGTCGCGCCCGGTCTGCTGGCGGTTCTCGAAAAGAAAATACTCCGCGGGCGTTCCGGGCTTCTCATAGCGGTAGAACTTGTTGAAATCCGGATCCTCCGGCAGGGCCGCGACCGAGGCCAGCAATCCGTCGCGGTAGGTCACGTCGACGGTTGTCGCCCACCCCGCGACATGTTTCAGGTAGGCGCAGAACTGCGGCGGGTTGCGGCCGTAGAAGGTGCCTGAGTTCATCAGGCAGAAGAGCCCGGCGCCGCCGGAGGAGTCCTGCGGAACGTCATAGTCATAAATGTCCGGAAAGCCGCAGAGCATGTGGCCGTTCTCGTGCGCGAAGGTGGCGATTTCCAGACTGCTGCCGATGTCCGTGACCTGATAGTTCATGAGGCGCAGGCCGCCGTCCGACAGCTCGATCGGCAGGCCGAGCATTGAATAATGCGGCCAAAGCCCCTTTGACCAAACACCGCCGTTACCCCCCGCGTAAAACACGCTGCATGCCGCGACCGCCTCGAAATCGACAGGGAACTCGATGCCGAACATGTTCTCGTTCACCATCCGCGTGGTCAGGTTGGCAAAAGTCGGCAGGATTTCGGTCTCATACTCCGGCAGCGCCTTCATGATTGCCACCGCGTCGTTTATCAGCCGGCGCGCGTTTTCGCCCGCGTCGTTGTTGATATCATTGTAATAACTCTTGGGGTGCAGCGAGTTGGGGATGTGGATATATACCGTAACGACGTGCGTGAAATTGAGCTGGTTCTTGGAGACATCCGCGTAATACTCTTTTACCGACCCGTTGTTGCCGTAGCCGGTGTAGTTGTCGCCGTTGCAGAATTCAACGATGTCATCCCGCGGCACCGTCGCCGGATCATCGTCAAAATCAACCAGCAGGCACAGCCCGACCTTTTCGCCGACAGTCTCGAAAGTCGGCGGCGCCATGATCACCGGACCGTCATTCAGCGCCGCCTCGCGCAGCGCTTTCTGAGCTTTGAGATCCTGCCATCGCTGCGATGCCTTGACCCGCTCGTCCCACTCAACACGGCGCTCCAGCGCCTTTTGGCGGGCGGACTCCGGCGTGACGCGCAGGTGTTTCGCAAGGCCTAGAGCGGCGGGGTTGTCGCGCCCGACCACCAGCGCGGTGGGCACGAGATCCGCGCCGTCTGCCGACACCCCGGCATAGACATAGGCCATGGTGCCGGGGTCGAAGGTAACGGTATAGCCGTCGAGGGTCTCGAAGTCCGCGTGGAATTCGTCGCCCTCGCCCCATAGCGTGATCTCACGACCGTCCGGCTGGGTGAAGCTGATACGCCTGGCGAAAGGCGCGGCCTGCGACAATGACGCCAGCAGCGCCGCCAACCCGACCCAGCAGGCCAATCTTTTTTTGACTCCTGTCATAAAGCGATCTTCACGAAAAATCTGTTTGGCGCAAAAACGCGGACGGTCGGTCTGGCGGCGGCCCGCGCTTTGGAGGCGGGCCGCCTTTCACCGCCGCCGTTCACTGGTGGGCAAGCCTGATCCGGAAGAAACCGATCTCGGGATTGAGGTTCTGCAGCACGGCATCCTCCAGCCGCACCGAGACCGACTCCAGACCGGACACCGGCACCGACCCGCGCTGCACCACTGTCCAGTCCGCGTCGGACAGCGACTGCTTGTAAAGGATCTCGTAATCCCGCGTGGCGGCCGTTGACATGGCCGCAAGCCGCGGCAGCAGCGCGCTGCCCTCCGTCTCCGGCTGCTCCAGGCCGAAGTCGAAGCTGACAGCCGGCGCGTTTTCCGAAACCAGATCCAGCCCGGTCAGGTTCAGCGTCAAGAACGCGTTGGGGTCAAACCCGAGCGCCAGCTTGTCGCCGTCGCGGTAGCCGTCGCCCGAAGACGAAGGCGCCGCGGCGTCCGTCCCCAGCGCCAGCTCGAGCAGGTCGCCCAGGCCGTCACCGTCCTGATCCGTGGTGCCGGCCGACATGGTCAGGAAGAACGCGGCCGCGTTCGGTCCGGCGGCGCTCAATGCAGGGTTGATCTCTGTGTCCGGCGCGCTGCCGGTCGCCGGCCCGGTGAGGGTCAGGAAGTTGGCGGCGCCCGGATTCGCCTCGTACTCCCATGCGTCCGGGAACCAGTCCTGATCCGTGTCGGCGTCCTCGATCACGATGTCGACGACTTCGGAATCGCGGCCGAAGGCCACCTTCACCGCGCGCGGGTCGTAAGGCTTGTCGGTGAGGCCGTAGTGGTTAGCGTACCCCCATGACTCCCAGATGTCGCGGTCGCCGTTCTGGTTGTGGTCGATATATGCCATCACGTAGTAATTTCCCGCATGCTCACTGGGCACAAGCCCGCGCATCACGGCGTTGACCACCGGCTCGTTTCCAGATGTCAGCGAAGTCAGATCGCTGCCCGCCAAGGTGTATTCGGCTTCTGGCCAGCCGGCGAACCCTTCGTTGTCGAACACCCGCACCTTGACTCTGCCTGCCAGCAGGCTGGTGGCCGGCCCGTAATACTTGACCCGGGCGCGGATCTCGCCGTAGCCGGAGGAGTCGATCGGGCGGTTGACGTCCAGACGGAAGGATTTCCAGTCCGACCAGTTCGGATTCAGCGCGGTATTGCTGAACTTGGAGTTCAAGGCCATCACGCGCCAGTAATAGACCGTGTCGGTGGTGAAAACCTGCCCGTTCTGCAGCGGGGCGCCGGCGTAGATCGGCGCGCGCCAGATATGCTCTCCGTAAGAGTTGCGCGCCGGCGCCAGCACCGGCTCGGCGCTGTAGACCGTGGCGCCCGCGGGCGAGCTCTTCTTGATCTCGATCGCGAAGGCGGTGTAGCCGGCGGGCATCCTCCAACGGAACTCCGGACGCGCGGAATAAACGTACGCGTTCGCCGGATATGTGGCCACGGCTTTGGCGCGGACAGTGTCATAAATGTTGGTGAACACGCTGACCAGCTCTCCAGACGCGCCCCGCCGCACCTCGTACACGAACTCGTTCCATTGCTGCGGATTGGAGACGCCCAGCAGAGCCCAGTCGAAGCCCAATTGATTGCGGCCGATCAGGTCGCCCTCGTGCAGATAACTCCGCATGCCTGTCATTGTCTTGTCCACGACCGTGTATGGCTCCGGCGCGACAAACCCGTCCACATGGGTCCGCCGGATCACGACTCTCGGATCGGTATTTTCTTCACCTGACGAGCCGCCGCCGGACGACGAGCCGCCTAGATAGATGTCTTCTGAGCGCAGGCCGCTGTTCAGGTCGATCCGCAGAAAACCGGGCCGGTAATCCGTCAGATAGATATTGACGGTCTGGCGGTCCCAGCCCACGTCAACCGCGAAGCTCTCCGAC
>JAQWAM010000125.1 GCA_028707675.1 Kiritimatiellia bacterium
AGGGGCGGGCGGTGCAGATCAACGGGCGGGACGTGACGCCGCTGGTTGCCATGCAGACCGCCAACAAACTGGCCGGGCGCAACGGCATCGGCATGAAGCACGCGCTCGAGAACCGCATCATCGGCACCAAGAGCCGCGGGGTTTACGAGGCGCCCGGCATGGAGCTGCTGGCGGCCTGCCTGCGTTACGTTTACCAGGCCACCATGGACCGCCGCGCGGGCGCGCTGTTCGGCCAGATGTCCAAACTGGTCGCGGACCAGATTTATGACGGCCGCTATTTTGATCCTGCCACGCAGGCCGCGCGCGCCGCGATAGGCGTTTTCTCAAAGCACGCCACCGGCACGGTCGAGGTTGGCCTGTACAAGGGCAACATATTTTTCAACAAGCTGACCGGGTGCCGCGCCTCGATATACAACGAGGCGGATTCTTCGATGGAGGCCAGCGCGGGGCTCAATCCGGTCAGCTCGCAGGGGTTCGCCGAGATACAAAGCGTCGAGGCGCGCATGCTGGCGCGCTCCGGTCAGATCGCAGCGAAATAGGACGGTGGTTATGGCGGATTTGAACACGACTTTCTTGGGGCTTGCGCTGAAAAACCCTTTGGTTGTCAGCTCCAGCCCCGTCAGCAGCGATCCTGACTCGGTTGCAAAGCTGGAGGCCGCAGGCGCGGCGGCGGTTGTTCTGCGCTCGATCTTCGAGGAGCAGATCCGCGAGGATGTCGCGGCGATGGAGGCGTCGCTCGACGGTGACACCAGCGCCGCGGCGATGGACTACCTTAGGGCCGGACTTGCCGAGCGGTTCGGCCCGCAGAGCTATCTGGACACGCTGGCCGATATGCGCCGCCGCGTCAAGTTCCCTCTGATCGCCAGCGTCAATTGCGTCGCGGCGGACAAATGGGTGTCGTATGCCCGCAAGATAGAGATGGCCGGGGCGGACGCTCTGGAGCTGAACCTTTATCACATGCCGGTAGACCCGGCGGAAGACGCGTCTCATGTGGAAGGGCGCAGGCTCGCGCTGATCAAGGCGGTCTTGCGGGAAACTCGCATCCCGGTGTCGGTCAAGCTCAGCCCGCACTATACGTCGCTGCTCGCGTTCGCGCGGGCTGCCGACGCTCTGGGCGTGAAAGGCATGGCGCTTTTCAACCGTTTCTTGCAGACTGACGTGGATGTTGAGAAGGAGTCCATGTTTCTGGCTACGGAGTATTCCACGCCCGCGGCGCTGCATTCGCAGTTGCGCTGGGCGGCGGTGCTGCGCAACCGCGTCAAATGCGACATCGCTGTGAGCGGCGGAATTCACACATGGGACGGTCTGGTAAAAGCCCTGTTGGTAGGCGCGAATGTCGGATATGTCTGTTCGGCTCTTTATGTGCGCAATGATTTTTGCGTTATCGGAGAGATTCTGGCCGGCCTTGCCGACTGGATGGGGCGCAAGGGCTATCAGTCCGTCAGCGACTTCCGCGGCAAGCTCGGCGAAAAGGATCTGACGGACGGCGATGGTTTCGAGCGCGTCCAGTATGTCAAGACAGCGGCAAGCATCGGTTGAGCGCTGGACGCATCTGCGCTTGGCTAGAATTTTTGGAGTGCGGTGACAAAAGCCGCGCTGCGCGCGGGTTGCGGCACCGCTTTGTGCGTGGTGCCTTAAAGCGGCGTCGCGCGCGCCGCACAGCGGCACGCTTGCCGCACGCACTCCAAGATCGCATCCGCACTAACAAGGGATGAGCGATGCACCAAAACACATATGTGCCCTTAAGCGCTGCGCTTAGGCGGCAAAGGGTCGATTCTGATGTTCGACGCGCACGCGCATCTTCACGACACTGAAATCGCGGCGAAGTTTGACCGCATTGTCTCTGATGCCGCCGCGGCCGGTGTCACAGGGGTCTGCAGTTGCGGCACGCGCCCGGAAGACTGGCCCGCGACGCAGGCTTTGCTCGGCAAACCGTTGCCGTTGATTTGCGTGCCTGGCTTCGGTGTTCATCCTTGGTATGCCGATAAGCTGCCGCACGCGTGGATGGAAACGCTGGAAGGTTATCTGGACGGGAATCCGGTGGCGGCGGTCGGCGAGATCGGTCTGGACGGCATCCGAAGGGCGGTTCCGGCGGATGTGCAGGAACAAGTTTTCTTGGCTCAGCTTGAACTGGCGGAGCGCATGGCGCGTCCGGTCGTCCTGCACGGAGCGCGCGCATGGGGGCGTCTGGTGGATGTCATGCGCGCACACGCGCACAAGGTGCCGGGATTTGTAGCGCACGGTTTCGGCGGGTCCCGCGAGATACTCGCGCGGATTGTCGATATGGGCGGTTATGTCTCTTTCGCGGGGAATGTCTGCAACCCCAAAGCGGCCAAGGTCAGGGCCGCGGCACGCGAAACGCCGGACAGCCAGATTCTGATTGAGACTGACACGCCGGATCTGTTTCCGGCGGGCGGCAAGCAGGCCGGCACAGGCGCGGGCGGCAAGCCGCTGAACCAGCCTTGCAACCTTAAACTGGTTTTGGAGCAGGTGGCGGACCTGCGCGGCACGGATGCGGACACGTTGGCGGATTTGACCGCCGCCAACGCTCGGCGCGTCTTGCTGTAGGGCGTCAAAGCGGTCTTGCGGCCGACGGCAAGGCCTGACCGCAAAAGGTGTCGTAGAGCGCCTGCAGGCGTTCTATGGCGGCGGTCAGCTCTTGTTGTTTTTCGCGCTGCTGGTCTATCACGGCCGCGGGCGCCTTGGCCACAAAGCCGGGGTTGGCCAGCTTGGCCTCGATGCCCTTGAGAAAGCCGCGGGCTTTGTCCAGCTCGGCTTTGACCCGCGCGGCCTCGGCTTCAGCATCCACCAAGCCTTCTAGCGGCAGGCAGACGGCGCCTAGCTTGCACAAAGTGCCGGGCATGGCTTGAGCGACGTCGGCATCGCCGGCGAGGATATCGATCTGTTTCGCGCGCAATTGCTGTTTGAGCGTGTCGAGATCGGCGCTCAGGCGTCCGGCCGCCGCCGCGTCCACCGCGCGTATCACATATTTCACAAAGCGCGCCGGCGCGATGTTGTAGTCCGCGCGCAAGGCGCGGCCGGCGGTGACCAGCTCGCGTTTGGCGTCGACATAGGCCGTCACGTCCGGGGTAACGCCCCAGGCCGCGGTTTCGGCTGCGGCGAAAGGCTGCGGCCAAGGAGCTTGCATAATGGTTTCGTCGTCGGCTCCGTAGCCCATCTGGTGCCAAAGCTCCTCGGTCAGGAAAGGCATGTAGGGGTGCAGCAGTTTGAGGGCTTTGGCGAAGATGTCGGTCATAAGTGCCAGCACCTGACGGCGCCGCGCGGCGTCTTCGCCGTAAAGATCTTGCTTGGCGTATTCCAGATACCAGTCGCAAAAGTCGGTCCAGACGAAGTCATAGACCGCCAGGGCGCCGTCCTGCAGGCGGAAGTTTTCCAAATGTCCGGTGACGGCGGTGATGACGGCGTCGCAGCGGGCCAGCATGTGGCGGTCGTCGTCACGCAGCAGGGTAGCGTCCAAGGCGGGCGCGCCATGCGCCAGAGCATGCCAGTCCATGCCGTCGGTCTTTTCCATGTGCATCTTCATGAAGCGCGCCGCGTTCCAGACCTTGGTGGCGAAATTGCGTCCGATCTCGAACTTCTCCATGTTGACGTACACGTCCATGCCGGTGGAGGTGATCAGCATCAGGCTGAAGCGCAGCGCGTCGGCGCTGTATTTCTCGATGATGTCGAGAGGGTCGATGGAGTTGCCCAGACTCTTGCTCATCTTGCGGCCTTTGTCGTCACGCACCGTGCCGTGGATGTAGACGTTGCTGAAAGGCGCTTCGCCCATGAATTTGCAGCCGGCCATGATCATGCGCGCGACCCAGAAGAAGATGATTTCCGGAGCGGTGGCTAGGTCATGCGTGGGGTAGTAAAATTTCAGGTCGGGGTTGTCCTTGGGCCAGCCGAAGGTGCTGAACGGCCAGAGCCATGAAGAGAACCATGTGTCCAGCACATCCTCGTCCTGCGTGATTTCGCTCTTGCCGCATTTTGGGCAGTTCTGCGGCGAGGATTTGGCTGCCCACTCATGGCCGCACGCGGCGCAGGTGTAGACCGGGATGCGGTGGCCCCACCAGATCTGGCGCGATATGCACCAGTCGCGGATATTCTCCATCCACTCGAAATAGGTTTTTTCCCAGCGCGGGGGGGTGAAGCGCACCTTGCCGGATCGCACGGCCTCGATGGCGGGCGCGGCCAAAGGCTTCATGCGCACGAACCACTGTTTGGAGAGACGCGGCTCAACCACGGTGTCGCAGCGGTAGCAGTGGCCCACGGCGTGCTGATGGGGCTCGGTCTTGACCATGAAGCCGCCGGCCTCGAGGTCTGCCACCACCTGCCTGCGGCACTCGAAGCGGTCGAGACCGGCGTATTTACCCGCCTGGTCGTTCATGGTGCCGTCGCCGTTCATCACATCCATGGCCGGCAAATTGTGGCGCTGCGCCACCTGGAAATCGTTGGGGTCGTGCGCCGGCGTGATCTTGACGACGCCGGTTCCGAACTCGCGGTCGACATAATCGTCGGCCACCACGGGAATTTCGCGGTTGCTCAACGGCAGGATCACGGTTTTGCCGACCAGCGCCCGGTAGCGGTCGTCCGCAGGGTTGACCGCGACGGCTGTGTCGCCCAGCATGGTTTCCGGGCGGGTGGTCGCCAGCACCACTTCGCCGCCGCCGGTGACGGGGTAGCGGATGTGCCAGAGGTGTCCGGCTGTTTCCTGATGTTCGCTCTCCTCGTCCGAGAGGGCGGTGTGGCAGCGCGGGCACCAGTTGACGATATAGTTGCCGCGGTAGATCAGCCCCTCGTCATATAGGCGGCAGAAGACTTCGGCCACGGCCTCGCTAAGCCCCTCGTCCATGGTGAAGCGCTCGCGCCGCCAGTCGCAGCTCGCGCCGAGTTTGCGGAGCTGGCGCGCGATGGTTCCGCCGTACTCGCCGCGCCACTGCCAGACGCGCTCGAGGAATTTATCGCGGCCGATGTCATGGCGCTGGACGCCTTCCTTGCGCAGGGCCTTCTCGACGACGTTCTGCGTGGCGATGCCGGCATGGTCTGTTCCGGGTATCCAGACGGTGTTGCGTCCCTGCATGCGGCGCCAGCGCACCAGCACGTCCTGAATGGTGTTGTTAAGAGCGTGACCCATGTGCAGGATGCCGGTCACGTTGGGCGGAGGTATCACCACACTGTAAGGATCGCCGCCGCTGGCGGCGCGGGCATGGAAATGCCCGCTCTGTTCCCACCATTGATACCACTTGTTTTCGACGGTCTTGGGGTCGTAATGCTTATCCATAAAATCCTGATCGTTTTCTGGCGCCTCTGATTTGCAAAAAATATAATTAAACCACAAAACGGCGGCGCTGACAAACACGGGCAGCATCAGGGATACCTCGCTAGCTCGTCCGGGGGGGCAATTTTACTTCATTGAATCGCAGCAGCGTGTGACGCGGGGTACTGTCTCCGCTGTCCGTGTTGACAGGCCACGGCAAACCGGCTATATTTCTTTCCAGGTTCGACCTTTACTGGAAAAATAAATTATCAAGAGAAGAGCTATG
>JAQWAM010000126.1 GCA_028707675.1 Kiritimatiellia bacterium
TTCTACTCTTCGCTCGGGTCGAGCTATTCCGACGGACGCAAATGGTATATCCCGCCGCTCGCGCGGGACGGCGAATGGCATGTGATGACCGTCCCGACAACCTCGATAGCGGATCCGGGCGACTGGATGTCCGCCGGCGTCATGAACAAGTTCCGCTTTGACCCGACCAACGCCGAGGGCGGAAAGCTCGAGATATCCGAGATCCGCTTCCGGATGCGCGGATCGGAGGTGAAGGCCGCCGCCGAGCTGGAAAAGTTTCATGGAGAGGACGCCTGGCCGGAGATCAAGCCCGAGACTTTTGCGACCGACACCGTTAAGGGCGATAAGATCACCGCGGTCAAGGTCGAGTTCCGCGGCGGGACGTCCGTGCCGCGCGAGCAGACGGCGGGTCAGAAGGTGCGTCTGCGCTACGATTACCGCGGCGAAGTCCCGAAGGTGGAGTTCCTTCCTGCGGCGATCTCGATCGTCACCGACGACGGCACGCTCAAGTGGAGCGAGTGGGTAAACGTCCCGCTCGCGCCGGCGGTGAAACGCATCCGCGACGACATCTGGTCGCTCGAGTTCGACTACGAGTTGCCTCTCTACCTCGGATCATTAAACGGGGCCGTCCGCTGCGAATCGCCGCATATGCAAGCGTCCTCGGGCAAAGACCCCGTCGCCATGCTCTCGATCCGCCGCATCGGCGTCGATCCGGAGTGGAACGAGCCGATCCGGGCCGGAGTGCAGAAAGTCGGCGGGAGCCCTTGCTTCGCCGTCAACGGCAAGCCCGTGTACGCGCTCTGGGGCACCATCTCCTACGGCAGGCGCAAGGATCATCCTTCGCGGCATTCCTCGGCCCCTCTCAACTTCGTAACGGTCTGGACGCGTCACCTCGAATGGTGGCCGCGCGGAGACGAGTTCGACCCCACTGACCTCGACCGGCTCGCCGAGCAGCACCGCCGTCAGTTTCCGGGCGCCTATTTCATGTGGGACATCTCGATCTATCCTCCGCCTGACTGGCGCGACGCCAATCCCGAGGAGATGGCGGTCGACGAGCAGCTTCAGGTGAACCGCGACTGCGGCGACGCCGAGATCAACTTCTCCTTCGCCTCGAAGAAAGCCTACGACGACATGGAGCGCGTCATGCGGAAGGTGATCGGCCATCTCGAGAGGTCGCCCTACGCCAACCGCATCGCCGGCTACCGCATCAACTCAGGACACACCGTCGAGTGGCTCGGGTGGGATCCGACGCGCAAGAACACAATCCTCGACTTCTCCCCCGTCGCGCAGCGGGGCTTCGAGGCGTTCGCGAAGGAGCGTTATCCGTGGATCACGGACTTCTCGGTGCCGACGCTCGCCGAGCGCCGCGAGCTCGACGCGGACGGCGGCGTCCTCTGGGACCAGCGCAGGCATGCGCGCGCGATCGCCTTCCACGACTTCTATTCCACCGTTATCGCCGACGGCGCGATCCGGATGTGCCGCTCGGCGAAGGAGATGCTCGGCGGCAAAAAACTAATCGGCACCTACTACGGCTATGTGATGACGCTGAACAGCGCCGGCTGCAACCAGATGCGGGCGCACTACGCGACGAAGCATTTCCTTGACGCCGGGGCGGTGGACTTCCTGATGAGTCCGCATAACTACAGCTACCACTCGCGTCAGCCGGGCTCGCAGATCAGCGACATGAAGCCGTTCCGGACCATACAGAATCATGGTGTAGTCTCGGTGATCGAGGACGACACCCGCACCCACAACATCACGCCAGTCGGCTACAGCCAAACCCTCACCGAGGCGATGACCGTTACGATGCTGCGGCGCAACATGGGCGTGTCGCTCTGCCGTAACCAGCCGTTCTACACCTTCGCGATCACGAGCGGGTGCGAATTCGACTTCCCGCAGTTCGCGGACGACGCGGCGGTTCTGGCGAAGGCTGGCGCGCACGCGGTCGCCGAGGGCGTGAAACGCGACGCCGAGATAGCGGTGGTGGTCAGCGAGGAGGCGATCAAGTCGACGCCGATGTATGCGGGCAACGCCGAGTATTACGCCGGCAAGACGATGCAGACCTACGAGCGTACCGGTAAGGTCACGCGACACGAACAGATCGGCGGCACCAAGAATTCGAGCTGGCAGTACCGCTACTTCTACAACGAGTGCGCGCGCATCGGAGCGGCGTTCGACTTCGTCCTCGCAGAGGATCTCGCCGACCATCCGGGCGATTACAAGCTATACGTCATGCAGTCCTGCACAAAGCTCACGCCGTCGCTCATGAAGGCCGCGAAGAAACTCCGCCGCCGCGGCTGCACGATCCTCTGGACCTACGCGCCCGGCTACACATCGAACGACGGCAATTCGCTTGCCAACATGAAGGCGCTGACCGGCATGGACTTCGAGCTCTGCGCGGATGTTACCGATCCGGGCGTGACGCTCGAAGACGGGGCCAAGGTCGGTTCGCTCACATATCCGAAGGGGCACATGCCGCTCGCGCCGATATTCGCCGCGGTCAAGCCCGACAAGGTTTTGGGCCGCTACGCCAACGGAGCGGCGGGGCTGGCGCAATCGCGGACCGGCAAGGCGCAGACTATTTTTTCCGGCTCCTACTTCCTGGATGGTCCGCTTCTCCACACCATCGCCAAGGCGGCGGGTGTGCATGTCTTCTCGGATTCACTCGACGTCTTCGAGGCCAACGAGCGCTTCCTCTCGTTCCATGCGCGCAACGCCGGGCGGAAGACGATCCGCCTGCCGCGGAAGACGACGGTCATTGACGTCTTCAACCGTGAGTTGGTCGCGAAAGGTGTCGAAGAATTCTCCTTCGACGCGCCGCTCCATTCATCCCGGCTCTTTTATTTTGCCGACGATGCGGAAGAACTTCTGCGCGAGTTCTGATTGGGTCGTTGTGTCACACGAAAGCCCTACCGTGACAGGCGACTTGCGACTTGCGATGGTAGGGCGGTTTCCCCGAAACCGACGCGGACGGTTCGGGGAACCGTCCCTACCGATAACTTGAACGTTGAAAGTTTAGCGTTCCAGTTATCCCTCTCGGTTTCGCCCGGAACACCCGGGCGGCGGGATTACCTTTTCCCTCTTCCCTCATTCCTCTTAACTCTTAACTTCCTTGCTGTACCCGTCGGCGGAGGCGTTCCAGGCGAAAAGGAAGAGAATCATACCGATAATCGCGAAACCGGCGATCGAGCAGAGCGCGGCGCCCCAGCCGAACGACTCAACGATGAAGGCGACACCGATACCCGAGACTGTCGTCGAGGCGTAACCCATGATGCCGGCGAAGCCATTCGCCATCGCCGCCGCCTCGTTCGTCGCCTGATTGGCGGCGATGATGCCGATAAGCGCCTGCGGGCCGTAGATGCAGAACCCCGCGCCCATGAGGAGCGCCGTAGCCTGCCAGATCGGTGCCCCGTTCGGCAGATACCAGAAGCCGAACGCAAAAAACGCAGCGAAGAGCATGCAAAACACGCATGTGCGCACGCCGCGGCCCTTGAACACCTTGTCCGTGAACCATCCGGCGAAGATGGTGCCGACGATCGCCGCAAGCTCGAACGCTATGATCATGAGTCCGCCCTTAGCGACCGGAATGCCTTTGAACTGCTTGAGGAAGGTCGGACCCCAGTCCAGAAACCCGAAACGGACAATATAGACGAAGAAGTTCGCCATCGCCACCAGCCAGATCACGCGGTTGCCGAAAACCAACCTGCGGCGGTCGGCCGTAGTAACCGAAGCCTTCATGGCCTCGGGCATGGGGCGGGGGGCGCCATAGTCTTCAGAGGGCCTTCCGATCTCCAGTTCCGGAAGGCCCGCCTCTGTCGGCGAATCACTGACGCAGAAGAAACAGAACACCGCGGCGAATCCGGCGAGGACGGCCGGAACCCAGAAACACCAGCGCCAGCCGAAGCCGAGTCCCAGCAGCAGCGAGCAAAGCCCAAGCGCCATCACCGCGCCAAAGCTGTGCGAGGTGTTCCAGATGGACATCTTAGTCGCAAGTTCCTTGGGATGGATCCAGTGGGTCAGCATCTTCGCGCACGGCGGGAATCCCATGCCCTGGGTCCAGCCGTTTGCGATCCAGAACGCCGCGAAGAGCGCCGCGAGACCGGAACAACCGAAGCCGAAATTCATGACCGCCGAAAGCGCCAGACCGACGGTCATGAAAACGCGACCGTTAAGTCGGTCTGCCCAGAATCCGTTGGCGAAACGCGAAACCCCGTAAAGAACCCCGTGCACGGTCATGATCATGCCGAGCGCATAGATGGAGATAACGCCCTCTTCGAGCATGAGCGGCTGCGCCATCGAAAGGTTCTTCCTCGTCAGATAGAAGAATGCGTACGTGATCGCGCTGTTGACGATGAACTTCCACTGTCCCCGGCGGAAGCCGCATTGGGATTCAGCCCTCATTTCAGCAGAACCATGACGGCGATTGCGGGCAGATCGCCCTTTGCCTAAATCAGACACTCCACACCCCCCCTTTGCCGAAAAGACGCTTGAGCAACATCTGAAAAAAGCCGAGGCGCGAGACGAGGTCGACCGAAAAATAACGGTTGCGCATATAGGGTATGCCCGCGAAGGTCTCGCGGAACTTTGCGCGGCTGACGCCGATCATTTCCGGTTCGTACGGCGCCCCCGCCGCCTCGAGAGCGGATCGCACTTCGTCGAAGGGCATAATCTGCGCTCTCATCTTTGCGGAAACGTCCGCCCAGTTCGCCTTAATGAACGAAAGTTCCTTACGGAGCGCATCCGGAGCCGGGTACTTCTCCTGCATCTCGCACATCGCGCGGGCGATATGCGCGGGACGGTTTCCGTAGACCTGCGGGAAAGTCGCGGCAAGCGCGTCGAAGCTCGGCCACCACGCCGCGACAGCCGCTTCGATATCGAGCTTCGTCAGATCCTGTTCAAGAAGGAATTCGATCGTCGCAGTGGAAGCGAGTGTCCCGATGCCGACCTTGAAGCCGTGTGAAACGGGCAGGCCGTTGAAACAGAGGTCTTCCATATCCCAATAGTGCGAGAACTGGTGCTCAGTTCCGCTCGCGGGACGCGAAGAGCCCATCTCCTGCATCGCAAATCCGCTCATCACGAGCCCGGCGCAGAGTTTTTCGATTTCGGCGACATCGCCAGCAGCGCACTGGGCGGGATTTTTCAGGGAATCGCGCAACGGGCCCTGCACGAGCTTCCAAGCGGCGGGATGGATCGCTTCCGATCCGACCGCATCCGCGAGAATCCAGTCCGCGCCGGCCGGGATTTTGGCGATGAGGTCGGCGTAACCTGACGCTGTCATCTCCTTTGGCGCAGCCGCGGCGATGGCGCTGTCGACGATGCATCCGAGCGGCGCCTTGCAGCTCATCGTCTGCTTGATGCCGTCTTTGATGATTGACGCGCCGTAAGCGGTATAGCCGTCCATCGACGCTGCGGTCCCCACGACCATGTAGCGGGCTCCAAGCTCTTCGCTCGCGCGCTTGACGGTATCGTTGATCGTCCCCGAACCGACGGCGACCGGGATCGCTCCCGCGGCGGCGATTG
>JAQWAM010000127.1 GCA_028707675.1 Kiritimatiellia bacterium
GGGGGCGCGGCGTCGAGCGCTCTTATGGCGAGGCCTTGAAACTATTCCGTTTGGCCGCGGCGCAAGGCCAGGCTTCAGCCATGTCCAACCTCGGGGTCATGACCGCCAAGGGCGAGGGCTTGGACAAAGACGAGCAGGCTGCTTTCGAGTGGTTCCGCAAGGCGGCCGAGGCAGGGGACGACGACGGCCAGAGCAATCTCGGCGCGGCCTATCACCAGGGCGCGGGGGTCGCCCAGGATTACGCCGAGGCGCTGAAATGGTTCACCCGCGCGGCCGAACAGGGGCATGCTCTGGCCCAGTTCCGGCTGGGATACATGTACGCGCGCGGCCAGGGAGCGGCGGCGGATGCGGCCAAGGCCGCGGAGTGGATCGGCAAGGCCGCCGCCCAAGGCAACGCCCTGGCCCTGAAATGGCTGCGGGAACAGCCCGCATCCGACCGGTAACCGCTGTCAATTATCGCCTCGGGAAAGGCGCGCGCCTGCCGGGCCGCCGTCGGTCGCGAGCGTGCCGCCGGGCGAGCCCGGCTTCAGCCGGTAGTCGCGGGCGCCGGGATTGACGAACTGAGGTTCGGCGGCGAGCGAGCCTTGGTCCAGCCCCAGTTCTGACTGGTAGCGGGCAAAATCCTTCAGAGCGTAATTCGTTTTTTCAAGCCAGCGCATGACCGGCTTGTCAGGCGACCAGTATAGGTTGTTGTTCAGCGTCAGTCCCGCGCGCCAGTCGTTGAACATGCGTGTGCAGCGGTCGCTGCTGCGGCAGAAGATGTTGTTGCGGATCACGAAGTTCGTGGTCGCCGAAGGTGATTTGTAGAACATCAGGTGCGCTCCGTTGACGTCCGGGCGCTGCGCGTGGGCCCAGCCGCGCCCCGCGTCGACACAGGTGTTGTGCTCGAAGAGGATGTTTTCGGTCCGCGCGACCGCAGGTCGGTTCCAGAACTCGAAAGAGTATTCGGCATTCCAGATGACGTTGTGCCGGTAGACGATGTTGAGCTGATGCGAGTTGTCACCGTTGCCCTGATTGGTTAGAGCCGCGTCATAAACTTCCCAGATTCGGTTGGACTCTACCAGATGATCTTCAGCGGCGCCCCAGAATTCTATGGCGTTGCCGAAACGCACCGGGTACTGCTTGCCGCCTTTGTTCTTTTTCCAATGCTGCAGACCGCCGCCGATCCAGTAGATGTCGCAGTTTCGGATCATGATGCGGCGGGTCTCCCCGCCGCCGAACCCGTGCGCGGCGCCGTAGCGCACCGCCAGTCCGTCATAAACCAGATCGCGGCAACTGCCCTGGTTGACGATGTGCCGGGTCAAAGCCAGCTCGACGCTTTTGAATTTGAGCGCCGGGTTCTCTTCGCAGGCCACCACCACCCGCTTGAGTTCCGTGTCGTACCAATAGTCCAGCGGCGTCTTCAGGTCTTCCCGCCTCCACTTCTTCACGCCCCACTTTTCGCCGTGATTCAGGATCAGGATGCCGACATCGGCCGTCAACGGCCCGCGAAAGTCGAAACTGGCCCGCCAGATGCCCAGCGGGCTGAAATCAAAGATCGCGCCCGAGGGGATCATGCCGCCTAGATAAAGGTGCAGGTGCGCCGGCTCGGCCTTTTCTTTCGCATAGAGGTAGATTTCGATGGTCTGCCATTCCGGCCCAATCAGCGTGGAGCCGGCTTTGCCCTGCATGGCGATGGTCCACGGAGGGCGGTTCAGCATGATCTCGGCGCCCTCCATTTTGAAAGGCCGTGTGCAACGGACTCGCATGCGCAGCAGCAGCCATTTGCCGGTCTCCCTGATTTGCGGCCCCCAAAGCAGGATCAGATTGCGTTTGGCCGAAGATTCCGCGCAGGTCACCCGGTTGAACCATACACCGTCTTCTTTGGCGCGCCTGACGGTTCCCTTGGCTTTTTCCTGAAAAGACGCGTTCCACATCGAATCGGTCAGATCCATGATCTGGTTGTGTCTCTTTGGCACGAGCGGCGCGGTGGCCCATATGCCGGGGCTCTCCTCAATCCACTGGTCAGGAAGGTCACGCGCCACAGACCCCTGTATGATCGGCTTGGGCCCCGCGCCGTAGGCGCCGTAAAGCAACGGGGCCTCTTTCGCGCCTTTTTGCGCGCGCAGCGTCCCGCGCCACAAGCCGCCGCGCTTGAAAAGAACCTTGTCGCCCGGCACGAGCTCCGCGCTGTTGACGCGGTCCAGCGAACGCCAAGGCGCTTCAGGCGCGAGCCCCTCCGCGCTGTCGTCCCCGCGCTCGCTGTCGACGTAAAAGGTCGCGGGGACCGTTCTTTGCGCGCGCGCGCCGATTAAGCCCGCAAAAATCAACGCCGCGATAATATTGATAACAAGCATGGCTCATCCTCCGTCATAACCCACCCTACTCCCTCACCACCCTAACCCTATAACCCCTCACCGCCTTAACACCTCGCCACACCCGGAATGATTTTTAAATAACGCCGCGACCTGCTAAGGTCGCGGTAATTACGCGCTCTATATCCGTGCCCTCTGGAGACCAGGAGAGATCAACACGCAAATCCGTGAATCGCGCCGTCCCCGGATTGCCGGTCACGCAAAAGGCATCCGCCAGAGTCGTGATCCAACGGTTGTCGAGCTTGTGGCAGATCAGTGAGCGTCCCCGGCGGTCGGTTAAGCGCATTATGCCCGCGCGGCCGCTATTGCCGTCAGTCATTAAGCCGCAACCCTTGCCAAAGCAGGGCGCGGTCTCGGAAATGAACAGCGGCGTGTGGCGGTATACCGTGAATTCAGGAACGGGGACCGGGGTTTCAGGAGCATAACTGTCCGTGCCTATGGCCTGCGCAAGAGCGGCGGCCTCGTTGTCCGCGATCTCAGGCGACAGCACAAAACGGCGGCACCCGGCGGCGGCCAGCTCGCGCGCCGCGCAGCGGTTAAGGGCGTACAGGCTCCAGTCGGCGGACCATGGCCGCATGCCGAAATCCGCCAGCATCTGCACACCCGCCAGATCAGCGCACTCCCACCGCCTCCAGCCTTTGCCGATCAGATAGCTCACAGTCGCCCGCAAGGCAGGCGCCTCATGCGCGCGGGTCAGCAGCGGCAGGGCCAGCGCAATGCCGCGCTCCGCGCCGGCGGCGCGCAGCGTCTCGGCGGCGGCCTCGACCAGCGCCGCATCGCTATGGCCAATCCCGAGAACGGCGGCACCGATGCCGCGCAGGCAAGCTGGCGAAGGCAGCGGTGATCCGACCCGCAGCTTGAGCGTCCAGTTCACGGCGCGTTCCGGCTGAACGTTAGCGGCAGAGCGCGCCGGATCCCGGCAGATCGCGTTCAGCGCGCCGGCGCGTTCCAGCGCGCGGGCCTCATCCCATGCCGCTGTAAGTCTGTCGAGCAAAGCGCGCCGGAGCTCGTTGAGTTTTGAGGGCGGGGCATAGCAGCCATGCGGATCTTCCACCGTGAGTTTGCCGAGGCGCCATCCCGACCCGCCCGTACGTTCGAAACATTTCAGTACAGCCGCACGGGTCTGATCGGGCTGGCGCGAAGGCGCCAAAGGAAACGCCAGGCTTGTCTCCGCGGCGACAACACGATCGCCGGAACTTTGCGCGCGAGCTTTGGCGGTAATACCCGCCGGCGACAAAATGACCTCAATATCTGCCGGCCGGCCTGGGCACAAGTCAGCCTCACGCAAAGACGTGAATGTATAACGGCGGCGCACCGCCTGCGAGGCCGCGCAGAAAACCGGCGCACCCGGCGGCAGCGGCGGCAAATCGCCGTCAGGCAGGGCGATGTCGACGGCGGATCCCGCAGGCTGGGTTATGGCCGTGTCACGCCCGCCCGCCTGACGCATGCGGTTCACCGCGAACCCGAACGGCTTGCCTCCGCCGGTCTGCTCCACCTGAATGCCGTCATGTTTTTCCAAGGGCCGCTCAGTGGTCAGGCGCAGCCAGCGTGTGCCGTCGCGTTCGCGGATCAACGTCTGCACATGGCCGATCAAGGCTCCGCGGTGGCCGATGAAGTTTGGGTCGATGATCTTGTCCGGCGGCGTTTCCGGCCCTTCCGCATACAGGCTGGTCCATGGGCGGCTGAACACGGTTTGCAGATCCTGCGCCAGGGCGCGCTCATCATCCGGTGTCAGGCGGCCGTCAAGCTTGCGGCGGTAATAATCCGTGACGCTCGCGACATACAGCGGGCTTTTCATGCGGCCCTCGATCTTGAGCGAGCTGACGCCCGCGGCGACTACCTGACCGAGGACGGGAGCCAGGCAGAGGTCGCGCATTGAGAAAGGATAGCTTTCGGCGGACGCGGCGGCAGAAGAGCATCCGGCCTTGGTGAAGGCCTCGCGGCAGCAGTAAGCGCAGCGGCCGCGGTTGCCGCTGCGTCCGCTGGTGACTGAAGAGAAGAGGCAGAGGCCGCTAACGCTGTAACACAACGCGCCGTGTATGAAAACCTCCGTCTCGATTCCGCATGAGCGCGTGATCTCCGCCATTTCCTTAATGGTGAGCTCGCGGGCCAGCACGACCCTGCTAAAACCGGCGTTGGCCAGGGCGCGCGCCCCGTCAGGATTGTGTGCCGCCATTTGCGTGCTGGCGTGCAGCGCCAGGCTCGGGAAATGTTCGCGGATGACGCGGGCGACGCCCAGATCCTGCACGATCACGCCGTCGGGAGCGAGATCGTCTAGCGTGTCCAATAATTCTACGGCCTGTGCCAGTTCGCTGTCCATAACCAGCGTGTTGAAGGTCACATATATTTTTTTGGCCGGCGCTAACGAACGGGCGTAAGCCAGCAGGACCCGCAGTTTTTCAACGGTCAGGTTATCCGCCTCGGCTCGCGCCGAAAAGCGCGGCAGGCCGAGGTAAACCGCGTCCGCGCCGTATCGGAAGGCGGCGAGCGCGGCGTCTAAGCTGCCGGCTGGAGCTAAAAGTTCAGGAGACAAGATCATGCGTAAGTCGTTGTAAATCAAGCCTGAACCCTGCCCCCTTAAGGTGCGGGCTTTGCCCGCATTAGATATTCACCCAGATGTTGCCTTTCTTGGTCGAGGTCACAACCGCATTGATGAACTTCATGCCGCGCACACCGGCCTCCACACCGGGAAAGTCCAACTCTTCGGGTTTGGCTTTACGCTTCGCTTCCTTGGCGCGTATGGTGTCGGCGAAGTTGGCGTAGTTGTTGGCGAAAGCCTCGAGGAAACCTTCGGGATGCCCGCTCGGGATACGGGTGCCGCGCGCCGCCGCCTTGCTCTTTTCGGCGACATAGCCGTTGCCGCGTTTCCACACCTCTTCCGGAGCGACCTGGCTGAGCACGTGCAGGCAGTTGGGATTCTCCTGACTCCACCAGAGCCCCTTCTTGTCGCCGTACATCCATATCTTGATGTTGTTTTCCTCGCCGACCGCGATCTGGCTGGCGTGAAGCAGTCCTTTCACGCCTTTCTCGAAATGCAAAAGGACGTTGCCGACATCATCGAGTTTGCGTCCTTTCACGAAAGTGGTCAGGTCGGAAAGCACCTCCGTGATCTTCAGGCCTGTAATATAC
>JAQWAM010000128.1 GCA_028707675.1 Kiritimatiellia bacterium
CCCTTCCGGCCCGCGCCCAACTTGACAGAAGCACCGTTATCCGACTTTGCCGTATCCCTCCGCTCACTCGAAAATGCAGCTTATCCGTCCTATCCGTGCAACTCCAAGATTCAGTAACCTCCCATAGAACGCTTAGGCTGTAGGCTCACTACCATCCCATAGGGTAGACCGGATACACACCGGTTCCTATGATTGGCACCTATTATGCGGGGGGGGGCGAAAACAGTCAACCCCTAAAATTTCTCAAAATGATACGATTGTCGTTGGGGGGACACTGTCACCCATAGCGAAAGTCCCGGCATGAATCCGCCTGAGCACAAGTTTCTCAGTTTTATAGATTTCATTGGTAGCGACGCCGGTCCATACTACTGACTCTACAACTTCTCCCGAATACTGGTTTGTTATGGGATTGCGAACCCAAGCCCCCAAAAGGCCGTTGGTTAAATCAGCCTCGTACACGTATTCGATCTGGTTTGCGGCACCGGCATCTTCGGTCAAATCCACTATCATGTAAAGTGGGGTGGGTTGGGGGTTCAGAAACACGTTGAATTTCGTCAACGTGTCATTCGTGTATATGGTTATCATCGGATCCAAAACGATGCGCCGTTGCCCCTGGCTCACGCTGTAAATATCCCCGCTCATGGATGCTGCCGGGAAGTCAAGAATCTGTGTGCCGTTGCGGACCGTAACGGACACATCGTATCTGTTTCCCGGTTCCGCAGTCAGAAGGTAATCAATGTCAACCTTTCGGCTCCATGGCCACCGCTGACGCACCGAAATATCGCTGATCACTGTGTCCTCAGCCATGGTTTTCACACAAAAACCCGTCAGAAAAACCGCCGCAACCGTGTGAATCATCCTTTTTGAGTTCATTGTTTGATCCTTTCTTTATACATCACTTCATTCTGATAAACGTGCCTCCGGGAATGCGCATCAAAGTCGCGTCCCAGCCGTCTTCCGTTCCCCAGAAACCAAGCGTGAGATGGAAAATGCCGTACCCCCAATCTCCTCCAGCGACTTGCCACCCGTAGTACCCGCTCGCGTCATGAAAAATATTGGTTTGTGACATTCCCCCTTCCTTTGCGATGATCAATCGGCTCTCCGGCGCGGCGTCCGTCGTCAGTTTCCAAGCAGCATCGAAGGGTATCACCGCCTGGCTTTCCAGGTGATCCCATTTCTTATCGCTTGGCACAGCGTTGACGAGCGTTTCTCCGAAAGATCCCGTGACGACCGCCAACTGTGCCGTTAAAGACTCCATAACCGAAGAGTCACCGCCCAAAAACGACAGGGTCAAATCGAAAACGTCTAATTCACAGGAAATGGCGGCGTCAAATGGCCTCCAAACATGACTGGTTGTGACTTCTTTGAAATCAACAGTTACCGAGCTGTCAATGCCTTTGATTTCCAATTGAGCGGACACAGATCCAATAGGCCAATCCCATTGTAAAAGAACCTCATTAGTATATACCGTGCCCCAGTGTCGGCTTTTTTGTAATGAATCTACCAATGTGTGGTTAGATGGCACCCCGACTGTATCTGAACCTCTGGTCGGCTTCACATGGCCCATTAGACAAAATAATATTATGGCCATTGTTTTTAGTACCATCGGGCATATTGTGTTACTTTTTTTTTCGGTTGTTTTCATGCGTTTATCCCTTTTACAAAGTGATATCGCGAACATGCACATTCATGCGATTCGGGATCAGCATAATCACAAAGTAAAAATGCCGCAATCTCGATTATCCGAACTGGACACTCGATTTTACGAACCGGAAAACGCTGTTTTTTTTGAGTGCAGGCGGTCAGGGACGCAAAGCCTGTTCAAGGAAGCGGTATATCCGCTCGTTGGATTCGGCGCAGGGCGCGTGTTTCAGGCGGTTGGTCATGGCCACACGGTTGGTCGCGCCGAGCAGCGCGTTGACCCGGATCGCGTGTCCTAAAGCTTTCCAGCGCCCGGGCGGATCCTCCGCGCCGCCGGAAACAAGGAACGGCCGGGGCGCCATCAAGGCGTGCAGGTCGGTCAGGTCCAGCCCCTCTTCACGCAGCTTGAGATAGAGCCCGCGCCCGGGATTCTCCGGAGTCATCAGGCCGCGTTCGCGCCACGGTTTCGGATGATAGCCCAGATACCACGGCTCCCAATAGTTGACCGAAATGCTGTCCTCGCCGAACACGACGCCCGGATCGGACCAGACGCCGCAGGCGAACCGGTCATACAGGCACGAGGCGAACATCGCCCACTTGCCGCCGAACGAGTGCCCCATCACCCCGACTCGCCCGGGATCGACGCTCGCCTCTTTCGCCAATGCCTGATACGCATTGGCCGCCGCGTAGGCCAGCATCGAGAGCGGCTGCACCCTCGCTTCCCGCACATCAGGCCAGTACAGGGCATATTCCCGGCGTTTTGACGCTTCGCGGGTTCCGATGGAAAGAGCGACGAAACCGCGCCGCGCGAGCTGCAGCGCGAAGTCGCGGTACGGCCCGCCGCCCATGCCGGCTGCCGTCTCCGGCTCGTAATACAGCGTGATTACCGCCGGTTTCTTGCCGGATCGGTCCGGCACCAGCAGATAGCCGTCCGTGCTCTCTCCGGGCAGCCAGTTGAAGCGCACGTGATGCCTTGTGAAACCCTCGCATTTCACGCTCGCCGTGACCTGAAGGTTCTGGTTCGTCAGCAGCGGCGGCCACTCCCCCATCCGGCTGTGCCACGCGCTCAGAATCTCCCGGCGCCTGCGCGGCCACTCCGCCGCCTCGCGCACCGCCGCGCCGTCGGCGAACAGCAGCGGCGAGCGGTGATCTTCGGACACGCCCGCATATTCAGCGGGCGGCGTAAAGGCCGACGGCGGCAAAGCCGGTCCGTGCAGCGCGGCGAAAGCCACATCCAGCGACTCGAACCCCTGCGCGTCGAGGCCGCTTGCCTCGGGCGCCGGCGGCCGGTCGTCACTCCACAAGCCGGGACACACCGCAAAAACGGGCAGATAAGCGACCGTCGGCGCGCTTTTAGGCCACGCGCCGCCGACCGTATGGGCAACGTCACCGACACGCAGTTTTATCAACGGCGTGATCAAGGCTTCCGAGCCGGGCTTGAAGCGCGTGACGTTTCCCGCCACCTGCGCCCACGCTCCCGCGCCGGGTTCGCGCGCCGCGGCGCGGGCCGGCCAAGCCCCTGCCTGCAATGACACGCGCGCCTCCTCACCGTCCGCCAGAGGCTTCTGTAGTTCCGCAAGCCAAGGCGCGCTCCGGTCCGCAGACTCGACGTAATGCTCAGGGAAACCTCGGAAACGTCGGTCAGGCAAGCCCGCGCCCACCCAGATGATTTTGCCGCCGCGCTTCCGGTAAGCGACCAGCTTTTCTGTCATCGAATCATACAGCGAAGTCTGCCCGCCGCCGACCCCGCCGGCAAACACGACAATCACAGGGGTCATGTCCGCAGAAAACTCCTGCGACATGAGCGCGTCCGCCTCAAGCAGCGCCGCGTTCTTGAGGTTTTTACGCAGATGCCGCACCGTCAGAACGGCCAGCGCGCGGTCATCCGGCCAGCGTCGGCCGTCATACGCGCCCCGCGCCGCGCCAACCGCCACGATCCCGACCCGGGCGCGGCCGGCATGTTGCGCGGCGCCCAGGCCGCAAGGCTTATCCCCTACCCCGCCAAGCCCCGCCGCCGCGCACGGCAGCACGGCGCTGATGATCAGGCTCTTGCACAAAAACGATTTTTTCACACTCATGGCCCCCGCGACGAACAGTCAATCACACTCAACCCCGTGAAGTATATGGAAGCGTCACCGCAGCCGCAAGCGCGATAATACCAGATGATTTTAGAATCGCCGCTTTACTGCCGTACGCTATCAACTATAATAGTTGCGTCTTTTATAATAGGAGCATGAATATGATCACTGTTTCAACCATGGAAGTCAGAAGCGGCATTGGGGACATTCTTAACCGCGTCGCTTTGCGCGGCGACGAATATCTGGTGACCCGCAAAGGCAAGCCATTGGCCGTCATGATGCCTGTCGAGAAAGCGGAGAGCATCCGGCGCGCCGCGCGCCTGCGGCTAAATGGTTGGCTATCAAGACCCAGTTTGCTGGACACGGACGCCGAGGCCATGGCATTGGCCAACGAAGCCCGCCGGGCGGCGCGGCGGCTCAAGTAGGAGTTTGAGGCCATGCTGCGAGCAGTGCTTGATGCCAATATCATTATAAGCGCTTTGATTCGAGCGGATTCAGCGCCGGGCAGAATCATGCGCGCGGCCATCAGAGGCACTCATCTGCGCATGGTCACGTCAGACCCGCTGCTGTGCGAACTTCGTGCCGCACTCGCTTATAAACGTCTCCAGCGTTTTCTGAAGATGAGCCCGCGTGAGCAAGATGAGTTTGTCGTAGTGCTGGAACAGGTTTGCGACCTGGTCAGCGTCACCGGATATCAAGCTTTAGCGATTTGTCGCGACCCCAAGGATGAGCCGTATCTGCTCACGGCACGCGCCGGACGCGCCGACTTCATCGTTAGCGGCGACAAAGACCTGCTGGTGCCGCGATTCATCGATCACGTTCCGATCATTGGCGCGGCCGCGTTTGACCGCATTCTGCGCGGCGCGAATCCGGAGTCGTTATGACCGCAACCCGCAAAACCAAGAAGAATCTGCGCAAGCGCATCCCGCAGGTCGCCATCCTGCTGGAGTCGTCGCACGAGATCTCGCGCGGCATGATCCGCGAGACCAGCCAGCCCCCGCTTTCGAGCGTGGCTGTCGACATGGAGCAGGCGGGTTACGCGGCCGCCGAGATGCTGGATCACCTGATGCGCAAAACCCAGCGCGACCGACAGTGCGTGCTCTTCAAGCCGCAACAGGTCGTGACCCGCGACTCCACGCGGCGCCTGCAGGTCAACGACCGTCCGGTGATCCGCGCGCTGGAGCACATCCGCATCAACGCCGGCCTGAACATCCGCGTCTCTGACGTGGCGGAACATGTCGGGGTGACCCCGCGCTGGCTGGAGAAACGCTTCGCGCAGACCCTGGGGCGTTCGGCCATGGAAGAGATTCAGCGCGCGCGCATGGCCACCGTCAGATCGCTGGTCGCCGACACCAATCTCGCCTTCAAGGAGATAGCGCGGCGCTGCGGCTTCACCGGCGCCAACCACCTCGGCGTGCTATTCCGGCAAGCCATCGGCACAACCATGAGCGAATACCGGCAGCGCCGCCGCAGTTAACTCATATTTCCGCGCTGCCGCCAAAGCTTATCATCGGCTTTTCTCCGCTGAAGACCAAAAAAAGCGCAGCCGAACCGCATCACGGAAAGTTAATGCGGTAGAAACGCGCGGGCGCCCCGGCGGATGCGGTATCCGAGAAATTCAGGAACCCGCTGCCGTCCAGCGCCGTATCAATCACAGCATCCCATATGCCGGTGGAAAGGTTGTCGACCGCCTCGATCAGCACCGGTATGCCCGCCGTGCCTGAAACCTGAAAGCCGAAACTTCCCGCGCTG
>JAQWAM010000129.1 GCA_028707675.1 Kiritimatiellia bacterium
ACATGTCGGAATACATGGAGAAGTTCACCGTATCGAGGCTGGTTGGTTCGCCGCCCGGCTATATCGGACATGAGGAGGGAGGCCAGCTCACCGAGAGGGTGCGTCGGCGCCCCTACAGCGTGGTGTTGTTCGACGAGGTCGAGAAGGCCCACCCGGATGTCATGAACATGCTGCTGCAGATACTGGAAGAGGGTCGCCTGACCGACAGCTTGGGACGGCAGATAGATTTCCGCAACACGGTGGTGATTCTGACGTCTAACCTCGGGTACGATCACGAGCGTCAGGGGCAGGGGCTGGGCTTCGCGCGCGAGACCTCGGCGGAGGACTACGGCCGGCTGCGCGAGCGCATGCTGAACGCGGCCAAACAGGTGTTCAAGCCTGAGCTGCTCAACCGTTTTGACGAGGTGATTGTTTTCCGGAAGATCAGCAAAGCCGACGTGGTAAAGATACTCGATCTGGAGATGGCGGTGGTGCGCGGCCGTCTTGAGGCCAAGGAGATGTCTCTGGAACTGTCGGAAGAGGCTGTTGACCTGCTGGTGGCCAAGGGATATGACCCCGCTCACGGTGCAAGGCCTTTGCGCCGCGCGGTGGAGCGCGTTCTGGAAGACCCGCTGGCCGAAGAGCTGCTGCGGGGAGTGCTGACGAAAGGAGTGGTGGAGATCGGAGTCGCCGCCGACAAGCAGAGCCTGAGTTTCAGGATGAGGGACGAGCTGCCGCTGCGCTCGACCGGATCGCAGTCGGATAAACCGAAAACCGAGGCAAAGAAACAAAAAACCGTCAAGAAACGCGCGGCGCGCAAACCCAAGGCGGCTGACAGCAAGCCGTGAACGGTGATAGTGCGTGAGTATGCGGGTGCGTGCGGGGTCGGAGGGATGTTGTTATGGCTGGAAAACAAAAAAAAATTGTGGATCCGCGGCCTGACTGGGACACGTATTTCATGGAAATCGCGCGTGTTACCGCCACGCGCGCGAACTGCCTGCGGCGCAAGGTCGCGGCGGTGGTGGTTTCCGAAAACCGGATCATCTCGACCGGCTATAACGGCACCCCGCGCGGCGTGACCAACTGTTTCGCGGGCGGCTGCCCCCGCTGCGCAGGCACGGCGCCGTCGGGCTCCAGTCTGGAAGAGTGCATCTGCGTGCATGCCGAACAGAACGCCATCTGCCAGGCGGCTTATTACGGAACGCGCTTGGCCGGGGCGACGATTTATGTGACGATAAGCCCCTGCCTGACGTGCGCCAAAATGATCATCAATGCTGGCATCAAAGAAGTGGTATACGGCGGCGATTACGCATTCACCGAGCAGACCGAAAAACTGCTGAAAGAGGCCGGCGTAAAATGCAGGCGCTACGCGCCGAAAAAATAAGACGTGGCCTAGCGCAAGACTGTCGCGCCCAGCGCGATCAGCAGCAGGCCCAGCAGGGCGTGTGTGGCGCCAGCCATCCGGAAGACGACCGGGCGCCGGCCGAGCCAGTCTATGGCCTGCCGCATTTTCCAGGGGTAGAGCAGCAGGATCATGCCTTTGACGATGCAAATGTAAGCAAACGTCACCAGCGCCAGGCGCCACGGCGAAGCGTGGACGCGCGCGACGTGCAGCAGCTCGTAGGGAAACAGCGTGAGTATGGCGCCGATGGCGCGGCAGGCCAGCAGGTTGTCGAGCCAGAGCCATGTCAGCGGGATGCAGGCCAGCACTGCGAAGGGGATGTACTTTTGGAACGGGGCCAGCAGGTCCAGACCCATGGTCATGAGCGCCACGCCCGCCCATATCCAGGCTACAGCGCTCAGAACGTAGCCCGCGGCCTTGTTTCTTGGCAGCGCCTTGTAAACGGCGGCCATGCGCGCGGGCGCGGCAGTGATCGAGACGCCCGGCAGCAGGCAGACGATTCCCAGCAGATAACTCCAGCAATGAAGAGACATACTTTACTCCGTAAAATGACAGACGTCATTAAATCAAATCGGCGGCTTGAGATAAAGGCGTTTCGGAAAACGCCTTGTTTTTCCATTGTAGTTAAAGGCAAACCAGCCGACCGGGGTTCCGGGCGAAAATGAGAGGGTAACTTCTGTGTGTGAGTGTGTGGGTGTGTGAGGTAGGGACGCATCCCCGAGGCGTCCGCGGCGGTTTCGGGGAAACCGCCCTACCTTCAGTGTGACAAAATGGTGAAGTTATAGGTAAGGCGCTAGTTGTATATAGGCAAAAATGATAGAATACACGCATATAAACTTCCTATTTATGCAGGGAACGCACATGCTCATCAGTGTCGAAAAGATGTTCAAAACCTACAAAATGGGTGACACTGCCGTGCACGCGCTGGACGGGGTGTCCTTGGACATCGAAGCGGGCGAGTTCGTTGCGGTGATGGGCGCGTCGGGTTCGGGCAAGAGCACGCTGCTGAATATTCTCGGCTGCCTAGACAAACCCACCTCGGGACGGTATCTGCTGGACGGGATCGAGGTCAGCCGCATGAGTCGTCCGCAACTGGCGCGCGTGCGCAACCGCAAGCTGGGCTTCGTCTTCCAGAACTTCAACCTGCTGCCGCGCACCAGCGCTATCGAAAATGTGGAACTTCCGACTTTTTACAACAACCTTCTGTCCGGCAAGCGACGTAAAGAGCAGGCTTTGAGGATGCTTGGGCGGGTGGGGCTGGGCGACCGGACGCACCACACGCCCGCCCAGCTTTCCGGCGGCCAGCAGCAGCGCGTGGCCATAGCCCGCGCGCTGATGAACAATCCGCCGGTGATTCTGGCGGACGAGCCCACCGGCAACCTCGACACCCGCTCGTCCGTCGAGATTATGGAGCTTTTCAAGGAACTCAACCGCGAGGGCATCACCATCGTGATGGTCACGCACGAGGAAGACATCGCGGAATGCGCCCGCCGCCGCGTCGTCATGCGCGACGGGAAGATCGTCACCTGACTCGACATGTCCACATAATATGTGATAACATATAGACGTACTCTACAAAGGAATCCGACATGGCTAATCTAACGCTTTCAATTGATGATCGATTATTACGTTCGGCACGACTTGCCGCGCAAGAGCGCGAAACGACGCTAACGGGCCTCGTACGTGATTTCCTCTCCCAATTCGCGGACGAGCAGGCGCATAAAAACGCTGTTCTGGCAGGCGAACTTGAACATTGTTTCAAGAAAAACACTGTGAGAATCGGTAATCGGACATGGACGCGGGAGGATTTGCATGAGCGTCGCTGAGCTGGTCTTCATAGACACAAACATACTTGTTTACGCTCACGACCGTTCCGAGACAATCAAGTGTCCGTTAGCTCGGCAGGTCGTGTTGGATGCTGTCAGGGCAGGAAACGCTGTGATCTCCGCGCAGGTGCTCGGCGAGTTCTTCACTACGGTCACACGTAAAATCGCAGAACCTCTTTCTCTACTTGCGGCCCGCCATGAGCTTACGCTGCTCGCGCGGCTCAGAGTCATTCCGCTTGATTCCACGCTAATCTTGCGGGCGATCGACATGATGTCTCTCCATCAGACCAGTTACTGGGATGCTCTGATCCTTTCCGCCGCCGAACTTGCGGGCGTAAAGACACTGCTCAGCGAAGACTTCAATGCCGGCCAGAATTACGGCGGCATCCGCGTCGTAAACCCGTTCGCGTGACGCTCGACTTCGATACCAACGATCACAACGGCATCCGCCAGATTGACACCATCGACTGGCTGCTAGGAAAAAAGGTCCCCGTGTCCAACTTACAGAAACTGTGGTTCGATGATCTTACGGCGAAACGCCGGTGCCCGCACCGTCCGGTTCACGCTGACGCACGAATCGATCGAGTTCGAGCATGACGGCAATCGTCTGTTTTCGGTAACATCCGTGTCAAACATCAAGGGACGTTTTAGGCCGATGAACTTTTTCATCATAATCAAAGTGGCGTTGCGGGCGCTGGCGCGCAACAAGACGCGGTCGCTGCTGACCGCGCTGGGGATCATCGTGGGCATCGCGGCGGTGATCGCCGTGGTGGCGATCGGGCAGGGCGCGACCACGATGATGATGAACGAGATCAACGGCATCGGCAACAACCTGATAATGGTCTTTCCGGGCAGCCGCACACAGGGCGGCGTCCACGCGGGCTCGGGCGCCAGCCAGACCCTCACGGCGGAAGACGGCGAGGCCATCGCGCGCGACCTGCCGCATCTGGTCAACGCGGTCTCCCCGATGGTGCGCACGGGGTCGCAGATCATCTATCATCAGAACAACTGGTTCACGCAGATTCAGGGGGTCTCGATCGATTATCCGAATGTTCGCGGCTGGGAAGTCGCGGAGGGGGTGTTCTTTACGGCGGCGGACCAGCGGGCCGGGGCGCGGGTGTGCGTGGTCGGTCAGAGCGTCGTGGACAATCTGATCCCCGAAGGCAATCCGGTCGGCAAGAGCATCCGGATCCGCAACATGCCGTTCCGTGTGCTGGGCGTCATGTCGCGCAAGGGCAGCAATTCGATGGGGCAGGATCAGGATGACGTTATCCTCGCGCCCTTCACCACAGTCAAACGCGTCTTGCAGAATTCGATCTTCAATAACGTCTAGATGCTGTTCGTGAGCCTGCACACGCTCAACGATATGGCTGTCGCCAAGGCGGAACTCAGCGCCCTGCTGCGGCAGCGCCACAAGGTGCCGCCGCAGACGGACGATGATTTCAACCTTATCGACATGACCGAGATCACGAACACTATCGGCAGCGTGACAAAGCTGATGACCGTCCTGCTGACCGCGGTGGCGTCCATCTCTCTGTTGGTGGGGGGTATCGGCATCATGAACATAATGCTGGTGTCGGTGACCGAGCGCACGCGCGAGATCGGGCTGCGCATGGCGGTGGGCGCCACGCCCGGCAACATCCTGACGCAGTTCATCATCGAGGCTGTGGCGCTCTCGACTGTCGGGGGCATCATCGGCGTGAGCCTTGGCATATACGGGGCGCAGACAGTCGGGCGTTTGCAGCAGTGGCCGATTCTGGTGACCGAGGCGTCAGTGATGGCCGCGTTTCTTTTCAGCGCCGCCATCGGCGTGTTCTTCGGGTTCTATCCGGCGTTGCGCGCTTCGCGGCTGAATCCCATCGACTGCCTGCGTTACGAATAATGGCGCGTTCAGCGCACGACGCGGGCGCTGCCGCCGCCGACCAGTTTCTCGACCTCGGCCTTTGACGCCATCGAGGTGTCACCGGGGGTGGTCATGGCCAGGGCGCCGTGGGCGCAGCCGTAGCGGACCGCTTTACGCGCGTCGTCAAACGCGAGGAACCCGTAGGCGAGGCCTGACGCGAAGCTGTCGCCGCCGCCCACGCGGTCATAGATGGCCAAATCATTCAATTCCATCGCCTGATTAAACTCGCCGTCGTACCAGCAGATGGCGCTCCAGTCGTTGACCGAGGCGGTCTTGACCGCGCGCAAGGTGATGGCGCAGGCCTTGAAGTTCGGGAACTCTTTTACGGACTGCGCGATCATGCT
>JAQWAM010000130.1 GCA_028707675.1 Kiritimatiellia bacterium
CTCGTCTCGCTCGAGTCGAAACAGGCGAGCCTCGAGGCGTACGGCATGGGAAAGTACGGGCCGGACAGTTGGCAGGGGAAGGCGAAGATCGTCAAGGGCGACATGAACTCGTCGCTTATCCGCACGGCGATGGGCAAGTCAATTCTGCTGCAGCACGACATCATGAGCCCCCGGCCGTATTCGCGCCTCAACGTTCTCACGGGCACCCGCGGCGAGTTCCGCAGCTACCCGAAGCTGATGTTCACCTACGAGCAGAAGTTCGGTGACGGCGCCGCGCACAGCTATTTTGACGAGAAAAAGACCGAGGATCTGCGCGTGAAGTACAGGCACCCGCTCTGGAAGGTCGCCGGCGAGATCGCCAAGAAGGTGGGTGGCCACGGCGGCATGGACTTCGTGATGGATCTCAGGTGGAGCTATTGTCTAAGGAACGGCCTTCCGCTCGACACCGACGTCTACGACATGGCGAGCTGGAGCTGCCTTGTGGAGCTCACGCGCTTGAGCGTTGAACGGCGCAGCGCGCCCGTGGACATCCCGGACTTCACGCGCGGCGCCTGGCGATGCGCGAAGCCCTTCGCGCCCGAGACCTTCGACGTCAAGAAGCTCGGCCTCGAGGGCGCGCGCGACGCCGGCGAGCAGCAGAAGGTGTGATTTCGCCGGGCCCGGAGGCGGAGGCGCGATTTCATTTTATTGAATTGCACCCCGGAGGTGGTTTCATAACTGTCATATGATGTAAATCGGTAAGCAGGATGCGAAAATGAACAGGCTCCTTTGTGCCGTTATGGCGATTGGTTGCGTGTCTGCGGTGCGGGCCGCGGAGGAGCTTTCCTTTACGGGCAAGCCGTCTGAGGGTGTGCAGACGCCGGTGCCCGAGGCGAAGGTCTTCACGGCGTCCATTTGGGCTAAGGCGAACGACGCCGGCGGGGAAGGGCGCCCGTATCCGCGGCTCTTCCAGCTTCCGGGAGGTTATCTGCACATGGCGCGCAACGAAGGCAACGCCGGAGCGGGTGACTTAATCCTCGGTCTGAACGTGCCGAAAGAAGTGGTGCCGCGCGGCGTGAGCGCCTGGACATTCGGCGGCGCGATGCCGCTCGGGCGCTGGGCGCACGTGGCTGTCATCTGCCGCACGGATTCTGCCGCCGTTCCCGAAATCTATGTGAACGGAGCGCGCGTGAAGACGCGCGCGAAGGCTAAGCCGCTCCCCGCCGCATACAAAGGCGGTATGGCTACGCTGGGCAATGCGGGGCCGGGCGGCCAGCGCGCGTTCGACGGCCTGCTCGCGCACTTCCGTTTCGAGCCCCGCGCGCTAGCCCCGGCGGAGATTGCCGAAATGGCGCGCGCGGCGCCGGACGGCAAGCCGCCGGAGACGCCGAAGCCCGTCTACTCCGACCTTCTTCCGCTCGTGGACATTTCGCGCGAGTGGGGGCGGCACACCGTGCTCGCCTCCGGCGCGGACGGCGTGTATCAGGGACATCCGACGACAGTCATCGCGCCCGGCGGAACCATTTTCTGCGTTTGGACGATTAACCACGGCGGCAAGTGCGGTCCGATGGCCAAATCGACCGACGGCGGCAAGACATGGGCGCGGTGCGACGATATAATGCCGCCCGAGTACAAGGAGCACGCCAACTGCCCGACTCTGCAGCGGATCGTACGCAAGGACGGCGGCGTCAATCTCGCGATCTTCTCATCGCGCAAGGGCGGCGGCGGAATCATGATTTCCGAAGATGGCGGCACGACTTGGAAGGAGGCGCCGCTGGCGGATCTTTCCTCGGGTATGCCGCCTACCGGGCTGGTGACTCTCAAGGACGGCAACGCGGCGCTGTTCGGTCAGATCCGCAGCAATCCGAAAGTGCATACCGACCGAGCGTCGGACGATCAGTCCGTGTGGATGTCAATTTCCGGGGATGGCGGGTGGACGTGGGGGCCGATGCGGATCGTCGCCAAGGCGGACAAGAGAAATCTCTGCGAGCCGTGCTGCCTGCGCTCGCCAGACGGAGGCGAGCTCTGCCTGCTGATGCGCGAGAACCGCCACAAGGGCCGCAGCATGATGTGTTTCAGCCGTGACGAAGGACATACCTGGTCCGCCCCCGAAGACACCGCCGTGGGGGCTCTCCGGCGACCGGCACGAGGGAATCTACCTCCCGGACGGCCGGATATTCGTCGCTTTCCGCGACCGCGCGATCGGCTCTTCGACCTACGGCCAATACGTGGCGTGGGTAGGCGCGTACGCCGACATGCGCGCGGGGAAGCCGGGCGATTTGCGAGTGCATATCCTCGAACACGTTGGCGAGAACGCGTGGGACACCGGCTACTCCGGCGTCGAGCTGCTGCCGGACGGCGAAATACTCTGTACAACTTACTTGCATTACCGTCCTGATGATAAGGCGCATTCAGTGGTCTCTACGCGGGTGAGAATGGAAGATCTGACAAAGTGAGCGGTTAACGGTCAGGAGTGACGAGTCGAGGCTTTGAAGCTTAATGAGAACAAGCTGTGGTACGACAAGGCTATGAACGCGGACTACAGCGCCACGCTCAACGGCACTACCGCCGAGCTCGCGGACGGCGCGAAGGTGCTGGGCATGCGCGTGCTGGCGGCGCAAGGGGCGCTGCCGCTTGGGGTCTCGCGGTGGGAGACGCGTGACACGAGCAACCTTAACTTGATCACTTCGCCGGATTATCTGACCTTCAGCGCGTGGATGAAGTACGATCCGTCCGCGGACGCGAACGGCGCCGAGCTTCCCTTCATCTTTCTAAACCACCAGTCGGCGTGCCTGCGCTTCGGCAAGGCGAGCGGCTACAACGGCATCGGCATCCGGGACGGCGGCGCCGGGCTCACGCTTTCCCAACAGGGGACGTACGGCACACATGCAGGGCTCATGTGCGACTTCGATGGGATGCCTTCGGTGACCGGACGCTGGACGCACGTGTGCGCAATCTATGACCGCACGGGCGGCGAGAAGGGCAATTCCGAAATCATTTCGGCGACGGTGTTCCCGGTGGGCACGAAAGTAATCTTTCGCTGAGGACAATACTATGGACAGACGACGTAAATTCAAGGGCGGCGCCATGTGTGCCGCGCTAGTAACTGCGGCGGCACAAGTTGGTTTCGCCGAGTTCAAAAAGCCCGGCGAACCGCTGAATGTCCCAGAACTGCTGACGACCGCAACCTGCGAAAACCGCCGCCGAAGTGGACTGGCCTTGTCCGGTCTATTACCTGCCCGCCGAATGCATCACTTCGCTCGGATATGCGGCGATGGCCTTGTGCGACTACGATTTCACGCCTGATTTCCACATGTTCCCCGCCGCGCCGACCAGCGGTGTCTTCAAGGCGTACGGGCCCAAAAGCATGAAGGGTCGCAAACCGGACGAGTGGGGGATACTATCCGCGCGGGCGTGCGGCGCGAGCCGCATCATGGACTGGATCGAGACTCAGTCCTGCATCGACGCGAAGCATGTGGACTAAAAAAGCCATACGCAAACCCCCGTTACTGTTGATAATGTTGGCTTTGCTGGGCTTTGCTGGGCCATCGGCCAACTTACCAACAGGCGCGTGTGGGTGTTTATACCAGCGTAACCAAGTAAGAGTGAGTTTAAGATCGCAATTAAGTGTGTGATTAAATGTAAGAACCAATTCTGCGCGTGGGCTTGTTAATCTGGTGCGGGGAGGGTAAACTATACGGCTTTTCGGATGGTTTCAAGGAGTGTGTGATGTCTGTAAGAGTGCGTTTCGCGCCGAGCCCTACCGGCAATGTGCATATCGGCAATATCCGGGCGGCGATCTTTAATTGGTTGTTCGCGCGGCATGAGGGCGGCAAGTTTCTGTTGCGTGTGGAGGACACCGACCGCGAACGCTCTACGGCTGCGGCGATAGAGACGCTGCTCGAGTGCATGCGGTGGCTGGGTCTGGACTATGACGAGCCCGAGACTTATCAGAGCCGACGGACTGATCGGCATCTGGCTGTGGCGGAAGATTTGCTGGCCAAGGGTTTGGCATACCGCGAGGCCAAGGGCGGCGGCGGAGAGTGCGTGATCTTCCGCATGCCCAAAGACGGAGGGCTGGAGTTCGAGGATCTGGTGAAGGGGCGAATGCGCAAGAAGGCCGAAGACACGCAGGATTTCGTGATTGTGCGCTCTAACGGCACGCCGGTATTCCATCTGGCGAATGTGGTGGACGATGCCGACATGGGTATCACGCATGTCATCAGGGGCGACGACCATGTCGAGAACACTTTCAAGCACATCGAGCTTTTCAAGGCCGTCGGCGCGCCGCTGCCGCGTTACGCGCACCTGCCCATGATCGTGAACAATCAGGGCAAGCCCTATTCCAAGCGCGACGGCGCGGCCTTTGTGGGCGAGTTCCGCGAGCAGGGTTTTCTGCCGGAGGCGCTGTTCAATTTCCTGCTGCTGCTGGGCTGGGCGCCGGGTGACGACCGCGAGGTGTTGACACGTGCGGAGATGATCGAGCTTTTCACGCTGGACCGCTGCAAGTCCAGCGCGGCGCGTTTTGACCAGAAGAAGCTGGTGTGGATGAACGGCGAGTACATCCGGAGGCAGCCGCGCGATGAGTTCGCGGCAGAGTTTGAGAGCCGTGCGCAGGCGGCGGGTCTCTCCACCGAGGGCGCGGACATGGCGGGCATTCTGGAGCAGATGCAGGTGCGCACCAAATTCTACCGTGAGATACCGGGTTCATGCGCCTATTTCTTTACCGAAGACTACGGGTTCGACGCCAAGGGCGTGGAGAAGCGGCTCAAGGCCGAGAATGTGCCGGAACTGCTGGAGAAGGTGGCGGAAGTGTACGAGGATCTGCCCGAGTTCAACGTTGAGTCGGCGCACGCGGCTATGTCCGCGATGGCCGGGGCCGATGGAGCCGGGCTAGGCGCGCTGGTGCATCCGGTGCGGGTGGCGGTATCCGGATTGACCGAAGGGCCGGGGCTTTTCGAGATGCTGGCGCTGCTGGGGCGCGAGCGGGTCTGCGCGCGCTTGCGCCGGGTGGCGGGGCGGCTGCGCGAGGGGCAGGAATTAGGAGTTAGGAATTAGGAATTAGGAGTTGGGGCGGGAGCCCCGATGAGGAGATCTGGCTGATGTTGACAGTTTTGTTGAATGCGCTTTTGGGCATATTGCTCGCGGTTGGTCTTGGCGGCACGGACACGGCGGCCTGGGGCTGGTCGGTGATGTGGGGTGTGCTGGCGTTTTTGGCCGGCCAGGGTATTTCGGGATACCTGATCCAGAGGCGGGTCAAGGCCGCCATGGGCGCGGTGCAGGCGATTCTGGAGGACGGCCAGAAAAAGTTGCGGCACAAGGTCAACCAGTGGCAGACGCGTCCGCCGGGCAGCATCAAGCAGGCGCAGGCGGAGATGGAGCGCGAGCAGCGGGTTTTCGTGGAAAAGGCGCTGGAGGCCACCAAGGGCATGTCCCGTTTCAAGCTGTGGGCGCCGTTGATGGGGCGGCAGGTG
>JAQWAM010000131.1 GCA_028707675.1 Kiritimatiellia bacterium
GCCTATGAGCAGCGCTACAGTCACACCGGACTGCCCCTGCCCTTGGAGCTGCACTGGCACGTGACATCCGCGCTGACCCCCGCCGCACCTGTCCCGGATATCGAGGCGGTCTGGCAAAATGCCGTCGATAGCGTCTGGCACAACGTGCCGGTCAAGGCCCTGCCGCCGGCGGACCAGTTGGCGCATCAGGCCCAGCACATCCTGCATCATCTCTTCGCCGCGCCCCTGCGCGCTTATCTCGACATCGCGCTGCTATTGAAAAACACGGCGGCGGACTTTCACCGTCAGATTTAGCCGAGTCCTCCGCGCGCTGGCGCACCGGCCGGGCTTTGCCCTTCCTGCTGAACATGACGTCCGCCCTGTTGGAAACGCCCCTGCCCAGCCAACTGGCGGAGTGTTGCGGCGGCATGCGCCCGTCCGAAGCCGAAACCGCCGTCACCGCCCTCTTCAACCTGCCGGCAGCCCGCGACCGCGCCGGCGAGTCCACGCTCTTGGATTTCCGTGAGGCTTCCTCCGTCGGCAAACTGCGCCTGATACTGCGCCGCGTCTTCATGCCGCGTCAATTCATGACCCTCTATTATCCCTGCGCGCGCTCCCGCCTCGGCCTGCCGCTGGCATGGTTCAAACGCGCCGCTCGCCTTTACCGGCGCGGCCGCTCACTGGCCGCCGCCGCGGCAGAAGACTCCTTTTCAAAACACCGTCACCAAGACATCGCCCGCCAGCGCCGGCAGTTGACCGAGAAACTGCTGCAGCAGCCATGACCAGCGGTCGGCTTCCACTTCATCCTTATGCTTTACGCTTATACACCAGCCCGCCTATTACGGTTTTGCGGTTGGGGAAAGCAAGACTCACCGCCAATGCCACGCCCAGACAGGTCGCGAGGCCGATCGCGCCGTAAAGCAGCAAGTGCGGCTTCCACGGCACGGGCATGACCTCCAGCCCTATGCAGACGGCATAGTTGGCGGCCAGCCCGCACAGCGCCGCGCCCGCGCCCACACGCCGCGCAAAGATTCCCAGCATGAACAGGCCGGCCAGACCGCCGGTCATGATCCCGATGAGTTTCACAAACTGATCGAAAGCCGAGCGAATATCCGTGTTCGCCAGCACCAGCGCCCCGGTCATGCCCGCCAACCCCACCAGCACTGTAAGCGTTTTGGCCGTGTTGACCTGATGTCTGTCGGTCATGCCTTTACGCATACGCACGAAAAAATCATTTGTAAGTGCAGTGGCCGAAGCGCTCAGGTTAGCGGCCAAGGTGGTTATCGTTGCCGCAAACAGTCCCGCCAGCACAAGACCGGACAAGCCCGCCGGCAAACCGCTCGTGATGAAAACCGGCAGGATCGAGTCAGCCTTCGGCATCGTCACGGCCAATTGTTCCGGATTACTCCGGTAGTAGGTGTAAAGCGCCGTCCCGATGCCGAAAAAAATGAACCCGGACACCATCGACAGCGGCACTGTCAGCCAGATCCCCCTCCCTGCCGCACGCGTGTCCTTGGTAGTCATATAACGCTGGATCACACACTGGTCGCTGGTGTAATAGATGAAAGACTCCACAAAACCGCTGACCAACGCCACCAAGAAAACCGGACGCGACAGGTCGAACGAGAAATCGAGCATCTTGAGTTTTCCTGCGCTGGAGGCGATCTGGAAAGCGCCCGCCAAACCGCCGTCTGTACCATTGACCAGCAAGTAAAAAACGAGCAAAGCCCCGCCGAACAGAACCGCGCACTGCACCACGTCGCTCCAGATCACCGCCTCGATCCCGCCAAACGCGCAATACAGTATGGTCAGCCGGCTGACCGCCACAATGCACATGTTCACATCCGCGCCGGTCGCCGCCGCCACCGCCAAGGACGGCAGGTAAGCCACCACCGCCACGCGCGCCACCATGAAAAGGTTGAATGCCAGACTGGCGAATAACCGGCATGCCAGATTAAAACGCAGTTCCAGATACTCGTAAGCGCTCGTCAGTTTCAACTTGCGGAAGAACGGCAGGTAGCAGCCTATCACCAGCGGCGGCAGCAACAGCAAAGGCAGGCACCTTATGTAATACCGCCAGTCGGACATGTAAGCCAGCGCGGGGATCGCGAGAAAGGATATCGAGCTGAACATCGCTGCAAATATGCTGATGCCCGCCGCCCACCAAGGGATGCGCCCGCCCCCTTTGAAGTAGTCGTCTGCGCTCTTCTTTTTGCGCATGAACCAGGCGCCCATGACGGCCAGACCGCCGAAGTAAGCGACAATAACCGACCAGTTAAGCCTGTGGAATTTCCGGCGCTGAATAAAGTTCCCGGTCGCGCAAACCGGCGTGCGGACACCGGGCCGGACCTCCCCTGTCGCGATCAGCAAACTTCCGTCAGACCGTCTCAACGCCGCGCCGACGACCGTCGGCGCGAACGGAACTTCGCCCAGCGAGAACCAGCGGTCTGTCACCGTGTGATAAACCAGCGCGTGCCGGTTCCAGCGGTTGCGCTCAGGCGTGATCGAAAGGCTGGCAATCCGCTGCGCCTCGCGCGCCTCGCCGGTCAGCGTCGCCAGCCTGCGCTGGTTTTCGTTATAAGTCGCCGCGTCCGGACCGCCGAACACGAGAACGTGCTGATCCCCGACCGGGACGCAACGCGCCCCCAGCAGCGGCCAGGCGCCAGAGGTCGGAGGCCGGAGATCGGAGGTCGGATCTCTGACCGCTGACCGCTGATCTCCGATCTCCGCCTTCACCACGGCAGGCGAAATCGGCCGCCAGACGCCCGATCCTTCCGGTTGAGACAAGTCATACGCATAACCGTCGGTCAGCGCACATAATTCAGCCAACCCGTCACCGGATGAGGTAGGGACGCATCCCCGAGGCGTCCGCGGACGGTTCGGGGAACCGTCCCTACCCTCCGCCGCATGTCGGGCATAACCTCCGATCACATACAGGAAGGTGCGCTTCTGGTCCCCGTTCTGCACAAACGCCGCTGGCAGAGAGCGTCCCTTCGGGCCGGGCAGCGGCGGCAGCGGCCTCCATTCCGGCTGCGGCAGATCGAGATCAAGCATCCACACATCACTGACCGGCGCTTCGGAAAATTCCCCGCCCGCCACATACACTCTGTTTCCTTGGGCCGCGGCCGAACCCAAGCGCACTCCGCACGGGAAATCAGGCAACTCCGCCTCGGCCGCCGCGCCGCGCGCCGCGTCCCAAGTCAACAGAAAACAGCGGTCTGTGATCTGCCCGTCCGCGCTGCCGCCCGCGCACACGATGCCGCGCGGCGTGGTGGCGCACATCCCCTCTGCGAGCGGAGAGGACAAATGTCCGGCCCGCAACCAGTTCGTGCTGCCCGGCAGCAGCGCGTAGATGTCAGTCCAGTATCGCTTCTTGCCGCCTTGGATCAACGGCACATCCGGAAAGTTGGAGCCGCCCGCCAGCAGCACCGCGCCGTTATGCTCTCCATAGAACGGCGCGCCGACACCGATTGCCGCGCGTCCGTCGGCCTGCGCCGGCAGACTGAATCCCTCCGACCATTCGATTTCCGCCGGCGCCGACCCGAACGCCGCCAGCCCCAAAAACATCCACCCGCAAAAACAAAACCTTTTCTTAACCCGCATCCAAGACTCCCGAACGCCCGCCGCGCGCCAATAATCACTTCATACGCGATACTGGGTTCAAACTTCGCGCCTTACCTCAACTCAGCAGCTTTTTACTTTTCAGAAACCCCGACAGCCGCTCCATCTGAGCGTCAGAGAGGCTGTGGTAGGGCGGACGCCGCCAGCGTTCTGCCAGGCCGTAAAGCTCATAGACGCCGTGCATCGCCGCGTCAAAACTCCCCTCGGTTTTGATGATGTGCTCGAAAAACGGCATGTCGTAGTCGCGGATCACGGCCGCGGCCGCCGTGAGGTCACGCGCTTCGACCGCGCGCCAGTAACACCGGGCGATTTCCGGCTTGAACGTGAGGAATGTTGAAAGATAACCGTCCGCTCCGTAGGGCAGCATGTTCATGTGGTTCTGCTTCTGTCCGCCAGCCGACATCGCCCAGCGCCCGTGAGCCAGAAGAGCGGCTTTGCGGATGAATTCGCCGCAAACGTCGTCTTTCAGGGCGATCACACGCGGCGCCTCGCGCAGCAGCCTGCCGATCAGTTCCAAACCGAAAGCCGTGCCCCGCGCGTTCAGATAATTGGTCACCACCATCACGGGTATGTGCTCGGAAACGGCCTGATAATAGGACACTAAAGAATCGACGGTGGTCGAGTGCGCCCAGTCCGGCGGCAGCGCCATCAGCATGTCAGCACCCGCAGCGCGGCAATACTTGGCAAATTCCACGCTCTTGCCGGTCCACCACCTGTCAGACGTGGCCGCCACGAAATAAGCCCGCTTTTTCAGGCAACTTGCGACATCTTTCGTGAGCCGCGCGATTTCATCGTCGGTCAAGACCGTGAACAGGCTGTCGCCGCAAGTCAGCACAACCGCTTTGGCCTTTCCCTCTTCAATCATGAAATCGATCATCTTGCGCAGCGCCCCGTAATCGATCTCTCCGCTTTTAGTGAAAGGCGTCCGGATTGACGGCCACGGGCCGCTAAGTGCGTCGCGGACATCCGGCGGGCAACCGCCCGCAGAGGCCCGGGTTGCGTCAGGCGCCCCATGCACTCTGGAACCCGGCCAGCCGGCCACGGCAACACTGATCCCAGCCGCAGAATTTCTGATGAACTCACGTCTTGATTGTTCCATTTCCGCACACCTTTCTGATGAACACTGCGTATTCGTTCAGTCCAACTCGTGCCTGAATTCTGCCACGCGCGCCTCGATTTCGCGTTTGCGCGTTTCCGTAAGCGCATCCATCGGCTGCGTCAGAGTCATCTCCGAGGCGCACAGGCCCAGACACTTCAGCGCGTATTTCTGGCCGACCCACACCGTCGACAAATCCGTGCCGTAAACGCCGTGGAAAAGACGGATGAAGCGGTTCTGCAAACGCACCGCCTCAGTGACATCGCCGGCCTCCACCGCCCGCGCGATGCCGACCATGAACTTCGAACCCAACGCGCCCATGCCGCAAAGCATGCCGTCATAACCGGCCAGCAATGCCTCGTCCGCCGCCCACTCGTGACCTTCCAGCAACATGGGCTTGAGCCCGCTGTCACGTTTCATCAGGATCAGCTCGCGGCGCAGCCACATGTTGCCCGCTGAGTTCTTGATGCCCTTCATTCGCGGGTGCGACATGACCGCCGCGAACTGGTCAAGCGACAACTCAATGCCGTTGTTAGCCGGGCAATGGTAATAGTAAACCGGGCGGTCGGACGCGTCCAGCACCTTGCCGATCTCCCGCACCGGATCATCCGCACCGCCTTTCGGCAGCATGAAAACATAACTCCCGAAATCGAGCGCAGCCACCCGGCGCATGTTATTTAGCGCGGCGTCTGTGCTGACATCCGTGATGCCGACCAGCAATTCCGCACGGCCTGCCACCG
>JAQWAM010000132.1 GCA_028707675.1 Kiritimatiellia bacterium
ACTGCAACGGCAATGTCATCCGCAAGGTCTCGGACGACGGCGAGGTCGCCACCCGGCACGGTACTGCCAACCGCATGACCGCGCCGGTCGGCATAGCTTGCCGCGGCACAGGCCGCTGTTATGTCACAGACATGTCCCATGCGGTATGGCTGGTCATGCCCGACGGGGCGATCCGGCGGTTGGCTGGGGAACCCGGCCGCGGCGGCTATGCCGACGGGCTTTGCGGTCAGGCGCGTTTCAACTATCTGCCCGGGGTGGCGGCGGATTCCAAGGGCAATGTTTTTCTGGCTGACCACAATAACCATATTTTGCGCAAGCTCGCGCCCGACGGCAAGGTCTCGACGCTGGCGGGGCAGGCGGGCTCCCAAGGCGCTTTCGACGGCAGAGGCGGTGAGGCGCGCTTCATGTTGCCGACGGCTGTCGCCGCCGGCAACAAGGGCGAACTTTATGTGGCGGACGAGAACCGCATCCGCAAGGTCTCCAGTGACGGCGAGGTCGCCACCATGAGTTTTCCGGGGGTGCGGCTTGGGAGGCTGGATGGGCTGACAGTTGACGGCAAGGGCAACTTGTATGCGGCCGACCGCGAGAACCATGTGATCTGGCGGATCACAGCCGACGGTCGGGTCACGCGTCTGGGCAGCAGCGGCCTGACAATGGGCGGTGCGGGCTGGCTGATCACCGGCATGGCGGCGGACCGGCGTGGCACGGTGTACGTGTCCGACGCGGTGCGCCACTGCATCATGCGTGGCAAGCCCGCCGGCCGCCGCTGAAAAAATCCGACTTCTTCCGCAGGCTCACATGATTTCCGTAAGAAGCCCTGCGGCTTGCACGCGTTTGCCGTCGGCGGCAGGCAACACTCGCGCGTCCGCGCCTTCGGGGTGGGGCAGTTTGGCGGCGGCGTCGATGCCGGCCAGCGCGTAGATCGATCCGAGCAGGTCGACCGGGTAGACCGGGCGCTCCTTGACTTCCTCACCCTTGGCATCGGAGGAGCCTACGACCCGTCCGCCTTTGAATCCGCCGCCAGCGACCAGCACAGAGAAGACATTGCCGTAGTGGTTGCGCCCGCCGTTCCAAGGCGGCTGCCAGTCGACGCGCGGTGTGCGGCCGAACTCGCCGCAGCACCATACCACGGTGGTTTCCAGCAGGCCGCGGCTGGCTAAATCCTGCAGCAGGGCCGCCAGACCCTTGTCGAGGCTGGGGCACTGCCGGTTCATGGTGGCGAAGTGGTTGGAGTGCGTGTCCCATCCGCCGGGATAGTTGATGGTCACGTAAGGCACACCGGCTTCGACCAGGCGGCGCGCGGCCAGGCAATCCTGGCCGAAGGTGTTGCGTCCGTAGTTGTCACGTAGCGCGGCGTCTTCTTTTGAGAGGTTGAAGACCTCCTTGCCCTCGCCCAAGATCAGGTCATAGGCGGTCTTCTCGGCTTCGGCGGCGGCGGCCAGCTCGGGATTGCCGGGGTGCGCCGAGCGCATGGTGTTGAGCGAACCCAGAAAATCGCGCCGCGCGATCTGGCGCTGGTCGGTAATGCCGCGGGCGATGACGCCCTCGACCTCGAAGCGGCTGGCGTTGGGGTCGCCGCCGGTGGCGAAAGGTTTGCATCGCGAACCGAGGAAGCCCGCTTCGGAGAAGCGCCCCTGCGGCTGTGTAAGAACCACATAAGGCGGGATCAAGCCCTTGTAGCCGGCCTCGTAACCCTTGATCAGGGCGAAGACCGCGCCGATGCAGGGGTAGGCCAGGCGCTCGCCCGGCGGATGTCCGGTCTGCATCAGATAGGCGGCGGTCTCGTGTCCGTTGTTGCGGTGGGTCATGCCGCGGATGATCGAATACTTGTCGGCCTGCTTGGCCAGTTCCGGGAACAGCGCGCCCAGACGGATGCCGTCGACGTTGGTGGGGATCTCGTCCTTGAACTGTCCGGTGTAATCGTAGCCCGCGTCCATTTTGGGGTCCCAGGTGTCGGTGTGCGACATGCCGCCCCAGAGAAAGACTTGGATCACGGAGTTTGCCTTGGCCTTGACGGCCGGCGCGGCGCGTCCGGCGCGGCCGGTGAGCAGCATCCCGGCGGAACCGAGCGCTCCGCCGACCATGGCCTGGCGGCGCGTGATATGTGCTTTTGTTCTCATGGCTATCCTTTACAAACTGTTTTCGACAGGTATCGACTGGTGCCGACAAGCTTCGACGTATTCAGAACCATGGCCCAAACTCTCAACTATTACCTCTTACTTCTTACCTCTCTTCAGTGTCTGAAGAGAAACTCGTCGCTGTTGATCAGGGCCCAGGCCAGATCAATGCCGGCGTCGCGTCCTTTGGCGACGCCGGAGCGGAAATAGGCTTCGACTTTAGCGGATTCGGCGGGGGTCGGGTAGCGCGAGAGCGCGGCCAGGAAGATGTCCTCGATCATCTCGGAAGGCTTGCGCTTCGGGTTCAGCAGGCGCCGCATGTTGGGGCCGTTGGCGAGTTTGTTCTGGATATGGCTGGAGTTGAGCAGGTGCATGCGCTGCGAGGCGGATGGCCGGTTGACGCGCTCGTTGAGCAGTCCGGTGGCGCGCGCGGGGCGTCCGAAGAGTTCCAGGAAAGGGCTGGTGATGGACCCGTCGGGCAGGGCCACCGCCGGCTTGTTGGCGGGGATGAAGGTGAAGGGTTCGGGGATGGCGCTGGTGTAGAGGTCGGTCGCGCCGGTGATCTTGTTGACGGCGTCGATCAGCACCTCGGCATCAAGCTGCCGCAGCGGATAGCAGGCGAAGAGAGGCGCGGCTTTCTCCAGCTTGTCGGCGGGAAAAATTGACGAGAGTTGATATGTGCGCGAGTTCATGATCAGGCGGTAGAGGCGCTTGAGGTCGTAGCCGCTCTGAAGCAACTCCCTCTGCAGGAGCGCCAGCAGGGCCGGGTTTGAGGGCGGGTTGTCGGGACGGATGTCGTCCGGCTCGTGGATGATGCCGCGGCCGAGCAGCCAGGCCCAGACGCGGTTGACGATGCAGGCCGAGAACCAGCGGTTGTCGGGCGCGGTCAGCCAGTCGGCGAAAATCTCGCGCGGGTCGCGGTCCGGCGGCAGGGCGAGGCGCGCGTTGCCGGGAAGCGTGCCCTCGAGCTCGTTATCGCAGGCATTCATGCGCGGGTCCCAGAAAACCACCTCTTCCTTCCATTCGCGGGTGGGCTTGTAGCCCACCTGCGTGAAGAAGGCCGCCAGTCCGGCCACTTCACCGGCGCTCCAGCGGTCGGTGCGCATGCCCAGAAAGGTTTGCGCCACGGCAGAGGCGATGCCTTCGGGCGAGCGGTCGGGCATGGCGCGGAAGAAGTTTACCGGGCCGACGCGGAAATTGCTGCCGTTGGATGTGAGCAGCTCGCGGGCAAAACGGTCGTAGGGCTTGTTGGCGCTCAGCGAGGCGCGCAGCCAGCGGTGGTAGGCTTGTGCGGCGTTGGGCCAGAGGTTGACGGGAAACTCGGCCTTAACGCGCAGAATGTCGCTCCATTTCATGGCCCAGTAGTCGGCGAACTCGCCGCGCTCGAGCAGGCGTTCGACCAGCGCTCGGCGCTTGTTCAAAGACGGGTCATTCAGGAAGGCGCGCGCCTCGTCTGCGGAGGGCAGTGTGCCGATGGCGTCGAGATAGGCGCGGCGCAGGAAGACCGCGTCCGTGCAGTAGGCGGGGGTGATGTTGTTTTGCGCGAGACCGCGGAAAACCAATTTGTCTATAGCGTTTTCAGGCGCGGCGGCGCGGTTTTCCTGATACAGCGCCGCCGCGGGGGGGCGCTGCGCGGTCGCGCCGCTCGCCGCCGCACAGTACGAGATCATAAAAACTGCCAAAGCCGGCCGCATCCCGCTTGCCCCCTTTATGCGGCAACGTCCGTCCAGCGTATGAATAGCCGCATTTCGAATATGATACCGTCAAAGGTGTGCCAGGCAAAGACTTTTGTGCGGGTGCGATGCGAAGAGGGAGCATACGCGATCGATAAAGCACAATCGATGCGCCGACCCGCAGATGCGTCCGCCGCACCGCGCCAGAGAGGCCGAACCAAAGCCAGCGCGTCACTGCGGGTAGTCAAGAGCCTCCGGGATCATGATCTGGCCGAGAGCCTTGGCGGCGCGGTCTTTGGCCAGACGCGCTCCGGACATGGATACGTTGAGCGCGGCCTGCAGCGTCTGGAACTCCGCGCTTTCCGCACCTGGCTCGTCCGCGTAGCCGTAGAAGATCTCCGAGCAGATGCGGCTGACCTCGCCCGCGGCGCGCGCGGCCTGCAAGTGGCAGAGGTCGTGGAAGGTGTTGACGTAGCCCGCGATCTCCGGACCGACCACCGGATGCTCGGGGCCTTTTTCTGCGAGCTCGCGGACATCCGCCAGAAAAGAGCGCGCCGCCGGTAGCCACGATATGGCGTCGGCCATCGGGAAGAGCACGCCGTGGCGGGTGTTCTGCGCCAGCGGGCGACCCGCAGCGTCCTTGTGGCCGGAAATGTAGCCGCGCATCCAGAGCCACAGGTCGAAGGCGGCGGCGATGGCGCCCGCGCCGGTCTGCGGCTGCGTCTTGGCCAGAACCTTAAGCGCGACGCTCCACGCCTGGACCTGCGCAAGAAAGACCTCGTTGTTCATGGTCACGCTGATCTGGCGGCGCTGCACGACCTCGGGCCCTTCGTAGGTGGCCTCGAGCTGCATGTCGGTCCACTTCTGGAAGAGGAACCCCGGGCAGTCCTCGGTGATGCCGTAGCCGCCCATCAGGCTGACGGCCTCGCGCATGACGTTGGCGCCGTAGCCGGTGTCCCAAAGCTTCGTGGCCGGGCAAAGCACGTTACAGATGGCGCTCTGCCACACGTATTGCACCATCGGGTCGGATTCAAGCGCCTCTGCGCGCGCCTGATCGCGTGACTCCGCGGGCTGCGACAGCAGGCCGAGCAGCTCAACGGCGTCCGTCTGCGGCTTGCGCAGGAATTTGAGCAGGCCGCGTCCGGAGACGCCTTGTTCGGCGAAGGTTTGCTGCGCCTGCCGCTCGACCGGAGTGAAGGCGTCGAAAAGGCGCGTGGTCTCGAAACCGAGCGAGGCCGCGGCCTCGCCGGTGGCCCAAACATCAGCCAAGCGCTGTAGCGCGTCCTCTTTCATCTGCAGGCCGAGGTCGTAGCGCGGGGTGCCCGGCTCTATGCCGGCCGCGCCGCGGAAGCGCCCGCGCTGGTAGCGTATCACCGGCTCGACCGCCGACAGCAGTTTGGCGGCAGCCATCAGGCCGACCGTGACGCGGGTGCGGGCGAAGACCGCCTCGATGATCTCGCTGTGCGTGAAGTTCGGCACGATCACGCCGTCTTTGACCGTGTAGCCGCCGACGATGCGGCTGGCGGGAACCTTGATGTTGAAGATCGGGTCGTGCGTGTTTGAGAGCTGGTGGACCATTTTCAGCGTGGGGGCGCCGCGGTCGAACACGCCCTCGTCGGTGTCCTCGAGGATCACCATGCAG
>JAQWAM010000133.1 GCA_028707675.1 Kiritimatiellia bacterium
GGCTTTCGGCAGACCTTACCACCACGGGCTGGAGGCCGGCTCCAAAGCCGAGCTGATCGCGGCGCTGGCCTATATGCGCGACCCGGACGCCTTCCTGATCTGCAACGGCTACAAGGATGTGGAGTTTATCGATCTGGCGCTGTCTTCGCTGAAAATGGGGCTGCAGACCATCATGGTGCTGGAGACCAACGCCGAGCTGAACCTCATAATGGAGCGCGCCGCGGCCCTGGGCATCCGCCCCCGCATCGGCATTCGCGTCAAGCTCTCCAGCCGCGTCGGCGGCAAATGGACCGACTCGGGCGGCGAACGCAGCGTCTTCGGCCTGACCCCCGCGCAGGTCATCGACGCCGTCGACACCTTGCGCGAAGCGGGAATGCTCGACTGCCTGGAGCTGCTTCATTACCATCTGGGCTCGCAGGTGCCCAATATCCGCGAGATCCGCGATTCGGTCAAGGAAGCCTCGCGTTTCTACGTCGGGCTGGTCAAGGAAGGCGCGCCCATGGGCATTTTCGACATCGGCGGCGGGCTAGCGATCGACTACGACGGGTCACACACAAATTTCGCCAGCAGCGCCAATTACGACATTTCCGAGTACTGCGCCGACGTGATAGAGGGAATCATGACGGCCTGCAACGAGGCCGAGATACCGCACCCCACCGTCATCAGCGAGTCTGGCCGCGCCTTGGTGGGCTACTACTCGGTGTTGCTGATCAACGTGCTCGACACCGCCATCTACGAGGAGAAGGAGCCGCCGGAGTCCATTCCCGAGCCTTATCCCGAAGCGCTGGAAAACATGATGTATGTCTCACGCATGCTCAGCCAGAAAAACCTCCAGGAATCTTTCAACGACGCCTTGTATTACCGCGAGGAGATTCAGAAGGCATTCAAGCACGGCGACATCACCCTCCGCCAGCACGCGGCCGCGGACTGCCTCTTCTGGCACATCCTGACGCGCATACGCGAGATGCTGCCGGGCGTAAAAGTCATCCCGAAAGACCTTCTCGGCCTGGACGCGCTGCTGGCCGACGTATATTACTGCAATTTCAGCGTCTTCCAGTCGTTGCCTGACGCCTGGGCCATAGACCAGCTCTTCCCGATCATGCCGATACACCGGCTGAACGAGAAACCTGAACGCATGGCCTGCATTTCGGACATCACCTGCGACTGCGACGGACGCATCGACAAGTTCATCGACCAGCACGACGTCAAATCCGTGCTTCCGGTTCACGTGATGCGCAAAGGCGAACCTTATATGATGGCGGCCTTTCTGGTCGGCGCCTACCAGGAGACCCTAGGCGACCTGCACAACCTTTTCGGCGACACCAATGTCGTCAGCGTGCGCGTGGACGAGGATGGCGATATCGATTACGTCCAGGAATTGCAAGGCGACTCGGTCGGCGACGTTTTGAGCTACGTCGAGTACCGGCCTGAGCTTCTGATGGAGCAGTTCCGCGGATTGGCCGAGGAGGCGGTCAAGGCCCGCCGTATCACGCCCGCCGAGCGCCGCGAGATTTTGGCCGCTTACGAGAGCGGTCTGCGCGGCTACACCTACTTTGAATGAAATCGTGAAAACCCTGTCAGCATGGCTGTTTTATGGTTTAAGCAGCTAGCACACTGTATAAAATGTTTCGGACATGATTACATGATTTACATGATGTAACTGCTTTATTCCAATCATGTTAATCCTGTAATCCTGTCTAAAAATCCGTTGGTTTTGGTTTTACAGCCTACTAGTTTCGGAAGGAGACTTTCATGCCCAAAGTCCTGATCATCGGCGCCGGCGGCGTCGGTTCTGTCGTGGCCCGCAAATGCGCGCAGGTGCCTGAGGTCTTCAGCGAGATCGTCCTGGCCTCGCGTACCATCAGCAAATGTGATTTGATCGCAGCGCAGCTTCCGTGCCCCGTCACTACCGAAACAGTCGATGCCGACAATGTTCCGCAGACGGTCGCACTGCTGCGCAAGCACCGCCCGGATCTGGTGATCAACGTGGCGCTGCCGTATCAGGATATGCACATCATGGACGCCTGTCTGGAAGCGGGCGTCAATTATCTCGACACCGCCAATTACGAGCCGCCTGACCACGCCAAGTTCGAGTACAAGTGGCAGTGGGCCTACCACGACCGCTTCAAGCGGGCCGGCCTGATGGCCCTGCTGGGCTCGGGCTTCGATCCGGGTGTCACCAGCGTGTTCTGCACCTATGCCCGGAAGCACGCTGTGCCGAATGTCGAGGAGATCGACATCATCGACTGCAACGCCGGCAGCCACGGGCAGCCGTTCGCCACCAACTTCAACCCCGAAATCAATATCCGCGAGGTCACGGCCCGCGGCCGCTTCTGGAAAGACGGCGAATGGGCGGAGACCGACCCGCTTTCCGTAAAGTCGCCGTTCACCATGCCTGATGGCCTAGGCTCACTGAACATCTACCTGATGTACCACGAAGAGCTTGAGTCGCTGGCCAAGCACATACCCGGCCTCAAACGCGCCCGTTTCTGGATGAGCTTTTCCGACAATTACCTGAAACACCTTGAAGTGCTCGGCAATGTCGGCATGACCCGCATCGACCCGGTGCGCTTCAACGGCGTGGACATCATACCGCTGAAGTTCCTCAAGGCCCTGCTCCCTGATCCGGCGTCGCTGGGGCCGCTGACAAAGGGCAAGACCTGCATCGGGTGCCAGGTCAAAGGGCTTGGGCCTGAAGGACGGCCCGTTACGGTATTTATCTACAACGTCTGCGACCACGAGGCTTGTTATGCTGAGGTGCGCTCACAGGCGATCTCCTACACCACTGGAGTGCCGGCCATGATCGGCGCTAAAATGATGCTGACCGGCAAATGGTCGGGCTCTGGCGTCTTCAACATGGAGCAGTTCAACCCCGACCCCTTCATGGAAGACCTCAACCTTCACGGACTGCCATGGAAAATCCTAACGCAACCAGTCTTTCAGGCCCCTGAACTGCGGTAGAACCATAAGGAACACTGATAAAAAAACAAGTTGTTTTCACCCTCACCCTCAGGGAGAGGGCCGCCTGCCTGCCGAATGCAGGGGGTGAGGGTTGCGGGCACCGCCCGCATTAGGAGGTTATGAAAATGTGTTTTCTGAAAAGCAAACGCTCTTGGATGGCGGCCCCGCTGCTTTGGCTGGCCGCTCTAGCCGCGCTGCTGACAATCTGGGTCTGCGCCACGCCCCAATGGATCGCGGTCAATTTCGACCAAGACGGCGGATCTCCAATGGAAATTGCCACCGTGGCGCTGCTATTCTTCCAAATCGGCTTTTTGTGGATGGTTCCTCCGATCAAGCCGCGGCGGCAGCGCTTCTTCTGGGCCGCGGTTTTTTCCCTGATCTCCTTTATCGCCATTTGTCGGCAAATGGACTGGCACAAGCTGCTGATAACAGCATCCGGGCTGCCAGGCGCCACACGCGGCACACCGTTCAAAATGCGCTTCCTGACCAACACCGTCAACCCGCTATCCGACCGCCTGATCGTGCTGGCGTGTTTCGTGATAGTTATCGGCGTCTGCGCAGGCGCCCTGATCTATTGGCTGCCGCGACTGTTCAAAGGCCTTTTACGCCTACACCCGGTCTGCTGGTCAATCGCATTCATCGGGGGAACCACAATCCTCGTGCAGTTTTTCGACCGGGCGCCTTCGGTCTTGCGCAAAGAATTCAACATACACCTTACCGATTCCACCGGCGCTCTGTTCACAGCGCTCGAAGAAGGGCAGGAGCTGCTTTTGCCGCTGTTTGCGATTATAGCCGTCCTGCAAGCCCATTTCATCTATAACAACGACGTGTCGGAGCCCAACCTCATCGAACATCACCGGAGACTTTAGTATGCCGTACTGTAAAAATCTTTGTGAATTTTGTGCCTTTGTATGAAATGCAATTGGTATGCGGGCTGCGCCCGCATAAGGCATATGACTTTGCGGAGAACCTATGAGAATACTGCTGATAGAAGACGACGACAAAATTCAGGCGTTTGTTAGCAAAGGTTTCCTACAAGAGCGCTACACCGTGGACATCGCGTCGTCAGGCGCCGAGGGGCTTAAGCTTTGGCAGGGCCGCCGTTACGACGCCGTTGTGCTCGACATCATGCTGCCCGGCCTCAGCGGCATCAATGTCCTCAAGCAGATGCGTAAAAATGGCGACGTCACGCCGGTGCTGATCCTCAGCGCCAAAGCCACCGTAGACGACCGGGTCACCGGTCTTGAGGCGGGCGCCGACGATTACCTGATCAAGCCTTTCTCGTTCTCCGAGCTTTCGGCGCGCATTCACGCCATAACGCGGCGGCGCAGCACCGTCCAGCATAAGGGCAAGGACGCCACCGCTCTTTGCGTCAGTGACGTGCGGATCGACCTCCTGCGCCGAACTGTTTTCCGGGGCGACAAAAAAATCGAGCTGCAGCCGCGCGAGTTTGCCTTGTTGGAATTCATGATGCGCAATCCTGACCGCCCGTTAACCAAAACGCTTATCCTCGAACGCATCTGGAATTACAATTTCGACCCGCAAACTAACATCGTTGACGTGCTGGTATGCCGTTTGCGCAACAAGATCGACTCGGGGCACGATGCTAAATTAATTCACACCATGCGTGGAGTCGGCTATGTCTTCCGGTCGCATGAATAAACGTTTCCGCTCTTTCGCATTCTACCTCGGTGTTGGGTATCTGACAGTTTACGCGGTCTGTACCGGCCTGTTGTATTTGTTCAGCAGCCGGGTCATAAGCTCCACCACCCGAAAATTCGACCGGCAGGATGTGCGCGCCGAGAGCGAAGAGCTGGTGGAACTGCTGAGCCAGAACCCGGAGGGCAACTGGCTGGCGGAACAGGTTACCACCGGACGGTATCCGCCTTCGACCATTTTCATCGTGCGTGTGATCAACCGCAGGGGACATGTAGAATATACCATCACCTGGCCCAAGAAGATCGAATTGCCGGAATGGAAACATTACAAGTCGGAAGATGAATCCAAGCCGGACGCCAACGGCCTGAGCGAGTATTATATCCGGCCCTTACAGCGGCACATCCAGATCAAAACCACACGCTTGGATGACGGTCGCCTGTTGCAGGTCGGCAAAGGCTCTTTTCTCGAGGTTGACCAGAAGAAGATGATGGGACGCATGCTCTTGGTGTTTGTGGCGCTCTCCACGCTCTTCTCGGCCATCTCGAGCGTGTTCATGATGGCTGTCACGCTGCGCCCCATCCGACGCATCACGGCGTCGATGTCGCGCATCATAAAGACCGGAGCCTTCGAGGAGGGAGCGCCTTCGGTGCCCAGCATGATCACGGAGATCAACACGCTCGGCAATCTGTTCGCGGTCATGACCGAAAAATACGCCAACCTGATTCAGGCCATGCGCCAGACCATGGACAACGTGGCACACGACTTCCGCACC
>JAQWAM010000134.1 GCA_028707675.1 Kiritimatiellia bacterium
AGGACGGCTCGGCCATGAAACTGTACAACAGCCATTACGAATGGTGTACGCCCCTGCGCTTCCGCCATGTCGCCTTTGATAAAGGTCAGAAATACCGCGTCCGCATGCGGGTGCGTGTGGAAAAAACGCCCGGAAAAGACGGCGAAGCTTTCTGGGCCGGCGTTTATGACGCCGACAAAAAACGCCCGTGCGGCGGGATCGAGCGCAAGACGTCTCAGGTCAGCGACAGCTATGAGTGGTATGATGTGGCGGAGTGGACTCCGGAACCCGGCCACTATTTCTGGATCGGCCCAGGACGTTTTGACAAGAAAGGCGGGGCGGAATCATCCGTTCAGGCCCTGTACATCGACCGTCTTGAGCTGACCCGTATTGAGTGATTCAATCGTCAACCGGCGCGGACAGGCGGGACAATCACAGCGACCGCCCTCGGCTGCACCCGGATCGTGACCGGTGTTTCCCCGATGATGTCGCCGTCGGCCTGCACGATCACGGCCTTGGCGCTTTCAATCTTCACGCTCGCGCGCGCCGGAATCTCGTGCATGATCTTGTTGACGCGCTCCGGCGCGATGTGCTTCAAAAAATAATACCACGGATATTCCAGCGGCGTTTTCATGCAAAGGACGCAGATATCGACCTGACCGTCGTCCGCTCGTATCTCGGGGCCGTTAGGATTCAATGCCCGCGCTAAAATGCCGCAGTTGGATATCGCGATGTCCGTGGCGTTGAAAACACGGGTGTCGCCGTCGATAGTAACCTCGAAGCGCTGCGGCTTGGCCTGGAGAACTTTCCAGACCGCAGTGCCCACATACGCGGTTCGTCCGAAAAGGCTCTTGCCCAGACGCGAGGTCTGGTCTATAACCTCCGCGTTGATTCCCACCCCGGCGTTAAGAAGATAGGTGCGCCCGCCTATCTGCATCGCGTCGATTTTTTTAAGGCCGCCGCCCTTGGCGATCAAGGCCACGGCCGAACCGATCTCCAGCGGGATGCCCAGTTCACGAGCCACCATATTGCCTGTGCCGGCGGGCACTATCCCCAAGGCCATCTCCTTGCCGGCAACTTCATGCGCCACCGCGGAAACCGTGCCGTCACCTCCCACCGCCGCCAGACACCCTACACCGGCCAGACCGTCCCTGACGATCACCGCAGTCATGTCCTCGCCGGGCTTAATCTCGCAAATATCGTAGTCCAGAGCCGACAAATCAGCGTGTGCCCGCGCCGCCAGACGCAAAGTCTCACGGTCATGCCCGCTGACCGTCGGCGCCACAACAAACCGCGTCTTCATACCGCCCCCGTCGCTGTCAAGCGTACGGCCATCCGCCGCCTTACAGCGTCAAAGCACTCTTTCACAACATCAACCCCGCATAGTTTGCCAAGCCAAGCTTCGCGGAATTCAAGCGCCTTGCGCTCCGCAGCCAACCGCAAAGCTGTGCGGTAATGAAAACCGCCAGAAAGCCAGCCCACCTGAATCAGGATGAAATCGGCCAGAGACTTGACTTGCGCGTAATCGATGGTCGTCCCGGCGGCGACCGCCCGCATAACATCCGGCGCGGGCGTCCCGTCCATCCGCAGACCCCATGTCATCTCGGGATTGCGATCCAACATCCCGTCCGCCGCGGCCGTCTCGATCACCCGGAAAATATCCAGCTTGTCCGCGTCCCGCACCAGGCGCGCTTGCGCGGCAATCACGTTGTCGAGACCCTCTGGCAATTCTCTGCGGTTGTGAAGCGCGACGGCCGAAAGCACCACCTTGCGCTCTGCCGCCGCCAAACCGGCGAGCCAGCCTTCCCGCGTGATTACCTCTACGGCCCTACGCGCGTGATCGACCGACTTCAAATCCTGAAATGTCCCGAACTCTTTCCACTGGGAATAGCGGCCGGTGTCGTGCAGCAACGCGCCCGCACGACCGATGAGACGGTCGCCGGCGGACCACCCCTCCCCCTCCATTATCAGGACGGCATCATCGACCACACCGCGCGTGTGCCGCAGCTTAAGCCCGATCATTTCCGGCAAAACGCCGTCCGCGTTCCGGAACGAATCGACATAGCCGTTGTACAGGCGCTCAAGCCCTGCAAAAAAATCCGCTGTCATACTTGTCTGAAACTTCAAGCTGATTAAGATTAGGATTAGGATTAAGATTAAGATTAAGATTAAGATTAGGATTAAGATTAGGAAAAATGGAGACTTTTCGTAATCGTAATCTTGCTCGTAATCGTAATCGTTCAAATACCGTTACCAACCTGTTTTTGCCCGGAACCCCGGGCGGCGGGCTTACCTATAACTTGGCCGTTTTGTCACACTGAAGCCGTGTTGAAAAGGTAGGGCGGTTTCCCCGAAACCGCCGCGGACGCCTCGGGGAGGCGTCCCTACCTGTCCTGATAATCCGAATCATCAGGCTGCGTCACAGTTTTCAAAAGACGCTCTACCAACGCTGTCGTGGAGATTCCCTCGGAATCAGCGGCGAAGTTCGCGATGATGCGGTGGCGCAGCACCGGGACCGCGGCTTTGACCACATCGCCGCAGCTCACGTGTATGCGCCCCTCGAGCACCGCGCGCGCCTTCGCCGCCATAACCAGAAACTGCCCGGCGCGCGGGCCGGCGCCGTTCGAGACATATTTCTTGATAAAATCCGGGCTCTTCTCGTCATGCGGACGCGTTGCGCGCGCCAGCCTGACAGCATACTTGATCACATGATCGGAAACCGGGATTTTGCGCACAACCTCCTGAAGCTGCAAAAGCTCATCTTTGGATATGACTTTGTTCGGCGTCTCGCGCCGCGCCACGGTTGTGGCTTTGACAACCGTCTCCTCCTCGTCCTCCTGCGGATAATCAACCCACAGGTTGAACATGAAACGGTCCTGTTGCGCTTCCGGCAGAGGATAGGTGCCTTCCTGCTCGATCGGGTTCTGCGTGGCCAGCACGAAAAAAGGCGCGTCGAGCTTGTACGTCTGGTTGCCGACTGTAACGCACTTCTCCTGCATGGCCTCCAGCAGAGACGCCTGCGTCTTGGGCGGGGTGCGGTTGATCTCGTCAGCCAGCAGCATGTTGGTGAAGATCGGACCTTTGATAAAACGGAAGCTCTTTTTGTCCGTAACCGGATCATGCTCCAGAATCTCTGTGCCGGTTATATCAGTGGGCATCAGGTCTGGAGTGAATTGCACACGTTTGAACTCCATATCCAAAACTTTTGCGATTGTCGCGCACAGCGTCGTCTTCGCCATGCCGGGCATGCCCACCAACAGACCGTGCCCGCCCGCGATGATAACCATCATGACCTGATCAATCACGTCGACCTGCCCGATTATCACCTTGGCGATCTCTGCTCTGATCTTGTTGGAGCGCGCCGCCATCGCCTTAACCAGCTTGAGATCGTCTTCCGACGCCCCTTGCACCTTAAGGCTGCGGCGGCCAGATTTCTCAACCTTTCCTCCACTCTCCTCCGATTGCGGCTGTTCCGCTTCCTCCGCCACCGCCACAGCAGGCGCATCGTCAACAAACAACAGGACAATCTGTCCGCCCAGAATGATTTGAGCCCCGTCCGCAAGCAGCGCCTGCGTGACCTCCTGACCGTTGACGCTCGTACCGTTGGAACTCCCCAAATCCTCCAGCGCCCAACCTTGCCCGGTCGGAGACAGACTAGCGTGTTGGCCGGATATCGCTTCTGCCGGAATGCAAATGGAACAGTCCTCGCTTCTGCCTATAACATACGACTGCGCCGCGTCAAGCTCAGTCAAAAGCTGATCGCCATCAGGTTGCTGAATCATCAGTTTAGCCATGTCTTCTCCTCTTTCATTTCAAAGCAGCACACTTTCACCGCTTGCCGTTCCGTTCACTCGTCTCCAGCGGCGCTGTCCGCGCCCTCGGCTGAAGCCGCGGCAAGGCTTATCACCCCGACGTCACGCAGGCGGCTGGAAACCCGGAACCCTTGCAGCGATTTCCTGAAATATCCAGGTATCAAACCTTTGGTTTCGGGCGGTCCCAGTTCCTGTCTGGTTATCTCGCGGGTCTTTTTCAGCTCCCAATGCGTCCCGAGGCGCGCGGTCCCGACACTCTCCTTAAAACACAACTTGATGCTGCGGATCTGGATGTGGGTCAGCACCCGCGCGTCCTGCAAAGTCACGGGCAGCGTGCGCACTTCCTGCTCAACCACACGCGCCCTGCCGTAGGTGCCTGTCTGTCCCTCGATGCGGTGCTGGTGCTTCAAGTTGAAGAACGGGTTGGACTCGTTGATCTTGTCCTTGATAGATTTTATGTCTGAATCTTTTAACGTGTGTTCTGCGCGCGAAAGCAGCAGCCCTTCGTAAAAACAGTTCTCGCACAAAACGAAAAGGTCGTACTTGCCCGGAGGCAAACCATATAGCACAAACGAGTTGTCGCCGCCAAGGCCGGCAAGATAAACTTCGTTTTTGATGTCCTTGTTGATGTTTCTGGCGTTCTTGCCAGACAGACCGCCCTCAATGTTCGATAACGCCGAAACGTCCGGAAATTTCTGCGGTATCACCAGTATCCCAAGCACTTCCGAAGGCGCGTCGGCAATGACCCCTTTGATGCCGCCGGATGCGGCCGGATCCGGCTTGGCGTAAAGGTTCGCGCTGACCTTGGTTTTGCTGTACGGCGACATGTTGCCGGGGTCGATCTGGATGCCGCCCAGCACCGCTACGCTCAACCACGATACGCCCACACAAACGACCGCGCCAACCAGACGCGCGCTCCGCCTTAATTTAACTACACTATTGCGCCATTCCATCACGCCACCATTCCCAAAGCAATCAAACTACTGCACTAATGCGCTAATGAACTAATCAACTAATGAACTAATGAACTAATCAACTTCTTCACAGCGCTTCCTTCATCTTCGTCTCGAACGGATGTCCAGGAAACCTTTTAAGAAACTCGTTCGCCACCTCTTTTGCCGCCGCCGTGCTGTTAAGACGCTGATGACATTCCAACTCCAGCTTCATCGCATCGGCAAGCTGCGCGCTCATTGTCACGGTTTTGCGATAAGCCGCAAGCGTATGGACTGCCCGGCGCACGTCCTCGACATGGATATAAAGCGAGGCCTCGGCCAACGCGTACTCGCCGCCCAATTTGGACACTGGCGACTCGTTTTCCCAGTCGCTGAGCTTCTGAAAGGCCTCCGCGATGGCGTCCTGCCCGATGTAGGAGGTTATGGTAGTGTACATGGAAGCGTCGTGTACCGTGTAGATTTTCCAATCGTCAACCCGGCGCGCCACGGAAGCAGCCTTTGTTTTTGTCCCCTTCGCGCCGTCTGAGGCACGCCGCTGAGGAGTGACGTAAGCCAGCCTGCCGCCCGCCATACCGAGCTTGTTGCGGCTGCGGTAGCTCTCCTGCGCCTCCTGGTAAAACTTCAGCGCGGCGTCC
>JAQWAM010000135.1 GCA_028707675.1 Kiritimatiellia bacterium
ACGAGTAGCTGTGGAGCGGGCAGACGAGCCGGCCGTTGCCGTAGATGCTGTCGACGAGCGGGCCGCTCTTGTGCGGGCAGACGCCGTGCGCGGCGACCCAGCGGCCGTCGCGTCCGTGAAAGACGGCTACCGGCGTGTCGCCGACGTGGAAGAGCCGCGAGGAGCCTGCGGGAATCGCGGACACGTCTGCAAGAGCGGTGAAGCCCTCCGTACCCGTTCCGGCGGGGCTTTCGGCCTCGTTGTTCAGCTCGTCGTCCGCCTGCCACGGGTCGCGGTAGTTGTCGAGCGTCTGCTGGAAGCGGTCTTCCAGCTCCTGCAGCTCCTGCGGGGGCGCGTTCAGGAGGGCGTCCACTACGGTTTTGAGACCGACGCGCTCCACGAACAACGCCGTGCGTTCGCCGTATTTGGCGTACCTGCGGTAGTACTCGTAGAAGCGGTCGCAGACGCGGATCACCGCGTCAACGTCTTTGACCTGCGCGATCTTGTGCGCGACGTATACATGCGCACCGCCGTTGCCGCCGATGTAGAGGTCCCAGCCGCCCTCGACCGCCACGGCACCGAAGTCCTTGATCGTGGCTTCCGAGCAGTTGCGGGGGCATCCGGAGACGCCCAGCTTGACCTTGGCCGGGCCCATGATGCCGCGGTAACGGTTGCCGAGGCGTTGGCCCAACGCGAGCGAATCCATCAGGCCGAAGCGGCAGTGGGTGGAGCCCACGCAGGATTTGCAGGCGCGGAAGCTCTTGGTGAACGCGTGCCCCGAGCCCATCTGGAGCCGTCTCCAGACGGCGCGGAGGTCTTTCTTGTGGACGGAGTAGAGCCCGATGCGGTCTGACCCCGTGACCTTGATCATCGCGTCGTAGCGGTCGGCCACGTCGGCGAGGGACCTGAGCTGGGCCGCGGTGGCGACGCCGCCCGGGATGTTGGGGATCACGCTGTAGCGTCCGTCGTTCTGGATGTTTCCCGAATAGCGGTCGTTGGCGCAGCGGGCGTCTTTCTCGACGGTGTAGTCGGACAGCCAGATGTAGTTGAGCAGGTAATCGAGCCCCATGCGGGTCTTCGAGTCGTCCGTCGAGCCGGGGATCGAGGCGAAGACCCGCGACACCGAGCGCAGCTCTTTTGACCGTATGAACTCGGTCAGCGTCGGTCGGTCCATGGCGATACCGGGCACGTAGTATTTCTCGGCAGGGTCTGCGCGCAATTCGCCGACTTCGGAGATCAGCAGGGCCTTGATCTTGTTTTTGCAGTTGCCGCAGCCCGTGCCTGCCTTGGTGTTCGTCATCACTTTAAGGAGCGTGTCGTTGCCCTTGTGGCTCGAGCGACGGATGGTGCCGGCGGAGACACCGTTGCAGTCGCAGACCTGGGCCTCGTCCGGGATGAGCTTGCCATCCACGATAGCGTCGCCGGAGCGCGCCCCGGGGAAGAGCAGGTCGGCGCGCCTGGCGGGCAGAGGGATTTTGGCCGTGTAGTGAAGTGCTATCAGGTCGGCATTGAGGTCTTCGCCCACGAGCACCGCGCCGACGAGCGTGTTGTCGCGGATGATCAACTGTTTGAAGGTGGCGGTGGCGGGATCTGTGAAGAGCGTGACCTCCTCGTGAGAGTTGGGTTTGAACGTGCCCATGCTCACCACGGGGATGTCCGATTTGAGGCGAGTGGGCGTGGGCGGCGCGGGCGCGTAGGTGACGGCCTCGCCGCAGAGAACGGCTGCTAGGGTCCGGGCCTGTTCGTACACGGGCGCGACGAGGCCCCAGATCTGGCCATGGAACTCGAGACACTCGCCGCAGGCGTAGATGTCATGATCACTGGTCTGGAGGCGCTCATTGACCGCGACGCCTTTGTTGAAGGTGAGCCCGGTTGCGCGGGCGAGATCGGTGTTGGGGCGGATGCCGCAGTTGAAGAAGACCGCGTCAGTGGTGATGGTTGAGCCGTCTTTGAACAGGGCTTCTGCGACGCCTGCCGTGGAGCCAAGAAGCTCGGTGATGTAGGTTCCCATGACGAAGGCGATGCCGAGCGCCTCGAGGTGGTGCTTAAGGTAACGGCCGGCTTCTTCCGGCAGTTGCATCTCCATGAGCGTGGGCATGAGATGGGAAACCGTGACCCGCTTGCCGAGCAGGCGCAGCATGAGGGCGAGTTCTAGTCCCAGCAGGCCTCCGCCGACGACAGCGACCTCGTTCTTGTCGCGCAGATAATCGGTCACGCGCTCGACGTCATCGAGGCGGCGCAGCGTGAACACGCCCGGCAGGTCGAGGCCTTTCATGGGAGGCACGATGGGCCGCGAGCCGGTGGCGAGGACCAGGCGGTCGTAGGGGAACAAGCGGCCGTCGGCCGTGCTGACCGTTTTGGCGAGGCGGTCGATGGCTGTCACAGGATGCCCGAGACAGGCGGTGATGCCGTTCTCGATGTACCATTCCGGGGTGTTCAGGAAGAGATCCGGCAGGTCAGGCTCCTTGAGCTTAACAACGAGTTTGATGCGGTTATAGTTGCCCTGCGGTTCGTCGCCAATGACCGTTATATCAAAGCGGTCGCGGCCGCGTGCGACAATTTCCTCGGCAAGCTTGCCGCCTGCCATGCCGTTGCCAATGATGATGATGCGCTCTTTTCGGGACATGTCGCTTCCTTGTGTCAGATCGGGTTCGCGTTCATCAACTCTTCCTGCCTGATGCTGGCTGGGAACAGGATGTTGTTTTCGAGGTGTATGTGCTCGTGCAGGTCGACCTCCAGAGCTGCCAGCGCTTCGTAGAGTGCCTTGAAGGTTGCGCAGGCATCATCCGGCATCCGGTAGTTGTGGGTGATTTTGCGCAAGTTGACGAGGATGGTGCCAGCTCCGTCGTGTTCTTGCTCCATCTGATGGATCGGATGGGCTACGCTGCCGCAATGCACTACAGGTCTAGCGTTCCTTCCGGCCAGAAAGCCGTCGATGCCTTTGATGGCGGGGAAGAGGATCTGCTCTTCCTTCATCAGATGCGCTTCGAGTTCTTCCTGCAGCGGGGCGAAAATGTGCCTCAAAGAATCGAGCATCGCGCCGTGCCGGTCGCGGTGGGCGTTCTGCACCTTGGCCAGCAACACATCGATTCTAGCCAGTTGCTTTTTGGTGAAAACGTGGTGCGTGTCGAGGATGTGGTCGGCAAGGACGGTGAGCGGGACTGCGGTCCAGTCGGTTGCGGGTGTGGCCGCCTGCCTCTGGAGCAGCGTTTGCTCCAACTCCGCCAGTATTGTTTTTAAGTCGAGTCCCGCGTCAGTGACGGCGTCCGCCAGAGGCTTCTTGCCGCCGCAGCAGTAATCGATGCCCAACTGCTCCAGCCGCGCCCTCAAGTCAGGGTGCCGGAGAACGATATCGGCGACCGTCTGCTCCGGGCGGATCGTGTTGGACGTGTCTGTCTTGTCTGTAGTTTTCATGGCATCCTTTTGGTCTGCGCCAATTAGTTGGGCCTTGCCGTAGAGTACGCAGCCCTTGCTGAGCGGCTCGCACGGTTGAGCACGCCTGTTGCAAGTCAGGACGTCGCTGTTCTGATGGGGACATTCCCAGCTCATGCTTCGTAATTTCTATTCACTGATGGTGATCGCGGCCACCGGACAGCTTTCAACGGCTTCCTGGCAGGCGAGTTCATTTGGGGACGGAACAGGCGTTGCGATGACTTCCGCGACCGCACCCGTCATTGAAAAAACGGCCGGGCAGATCGACTCGCACAGCCCACAGCCGATACAGGTGTCTTTGTTCACGTTTGCTTTCATCAAGGTCTCCTTTTGATCTAATGGCGCGGTTATTAGGTATTAAGGTACCACATAACCTAGACGACGTCAAGCCGTCTCGTTTCCGGTTTGCAATTTTTAATTGCTGGTCTATTACCGCAAGCGGCTTGACCCAAACAGCCACGAAGGCTTACGATTAGTCGCATGAGTCAGAAATCCTGATTCTAAAGTTGTTGCTTTTTGAGCCCCTATGATGACTATATCACTGACTGAACTTCAGGCCGTCGCCACCCTAGCGGCGCGGCGCGCGGGCGACCACGTCATGGCCAACCGCCACCGGCGCTCCGACGTGAACTCCATCCTGCGCACCGACGTTAAGCACAAACTCGACGTGGAGGCGCAGGAAACAGCCACCGCCGTGATTCTATCCGCCTTCCCGGGACACGCCATTCTGGGCGAGGAAACCAGCGAACAACCTTTGGCCGAGAGCGACTACGTCTGGATCGTCGACCCGATCGACGGCACCATAAATTTCTTCCACGGCCTGCCGTGGTGGTGCTGTTCGGTAGCAGTACGGTTCAAAGGCGAAGCCGCGGCCGGCTCTGTCTTCATCCCCGAAATGCTGCAGATGTACGAAGCCACCAGCGAGAGCCCTGCCTTGTGCAACGGCGAGATAATCAGGGTTTCCGACACCGACCGCCTGGATCTCTCCATGCTGGCCACCGGCGCCGACAAATGGGATCTGGGCGAGCACTCTTTCCGGTTTATGCGCAAGATCTCGGAGATGGCCCAGCGTCCGCGCATCCTGGGGGCCGCCGCAGTTGACATGTGCATGGTCGCGGCCGGCAAGCTTGACGGCTATTTCGAATCCGGCATATATGTCTGGGACATGGCCGCCGCCAGCCTGATAGTCGAGCGCGCGGGCGGCACCTGCGAAGTCTTAAAATCCTACCCGAAGCATCGCATCTCTTTCCTTGCCACCAACGGCGCGCTCCATGCGGCATGCCGCGCGGAACTGCTGCCCATGCTGCAAGTGAACGCCTAAACCCTGCGACCGCAATACGCGCGGAAGCGCTCGGATGCCAACTCAGAATAAGCTGTCCCAGGACGGCCGTAGTTCACAAACGGGTCAATCGAAATGCCGCCGCGCGGCGTGAAGCGCCCCAGCACCTCGATGTACTTCGGATCCGTCACGCGGCAAAGGTCGTTCAAAATCACGTTCACGCAATCCTCATGAAAATCGCCGCGGTTACGGAAACCGAAAAGGTATATTTTAAGCGATTTGCTCTCCACCATCTTTTTGCCGGGTATGTACTGGATGGTGATTGTCGCAAAATCCGGCTGCCCCGTCACCGGACACAGCGATGTGAACTCCGGGCAAGTGAACGTCACCCAATAGTCGCGACCCTGATGCTTGTTGACGAATGTCTCAAGCGCCGCGGCGCCTTTATCCGCGTAATCGGCCGCCTTAGCCCCGCCCAGCAGCCTGACCCCGGCCAGCTCTCTTTTCGTGCGTCCCATCGCGCCTCCTGTTGTTTCACTGTTTGTACGCCTGACCAGATATTCAGCGTTTCTCATCATTATCCGTTTTCTGCTCCGGCATTTCAACCGCATTCTATTTTCTCTTACTTCTTCACTCTTCACTCTTCACTATTCACTATTCTCTCTTCACTATTCAC
>JAQWAM010000136.1 GCA_028707675.1 Kiritimatiellia bacterium
TTTCGCGTTCACGCTGCCCGTGGGCACAGTGCCCGCGGCGGGGACGGCGGCGCTCCTTTTGGCGTTCGACAACGACGTGCCGCCCGGAACGCTGGAGGGCGTCACGCTCAACGGCGCGAAGCCCGCATCGGTTGCGGACGAACCCGCTGCGAACTGGGTGAACGGCTACAAGTCAAACATGCAGACGATCAAATGGAAGGATCTGCCGCAGTATCGCTTCGAAGTGCCGCAGGTCAAGAAATCCGCGCGTCTCGCCTTCCCGCTTGCCGCGGTGAAGGCCGGCGCAAACGATTTGCGCGTGAAAGGCGCGCCGGGCGTGCAGGCGAAGCTCATCTGCTGTGAACTTGAGGTTGATCCAAAATGAAAAACGACAACTGCGCTGAACTCCAGAAGAAGGCGGCGCGGCTTATTCCTGGGATGACGCAGTTGCTGTCGAAGCGGCCCGACCGTTTCGCGCGCGGCGTGTGGCCGACGTATTTCACGAAGGCGAAGGGCGTCGTTGTCACGGATCTCGACGGCAACGAATACCTAGACTTCTCGATCGGCGGCATCGGCGCGACGGTGCTCGGTTACGCCGACCCCGACGTGAACGCGGCCGTCGCGAAAGTCGTGGCGGACGGCAACGCCTGCTCGCTCAATCCTCCGAGGAGGTGGCGCTCGCGGAGAAGCTGATCGAGCTGCACCCGTGGGCGGAGATGGCGCGTTTCGCGCGCGGCGGCGGCGAGGCCATGTCCATCGCCGTGAGGATCGCCCGCGCCGCGACGAAGAAGGACACGGTGCTTTTCTGCGGTTACCATGGCTGGTGCGACTGGTATCTGGCGGCCAACCTCGGCAAGAAAGACGCGCTCGACGGCCAGTGGATCGCTGGCCTAAGCCCCAACGGTGTGCCGAAGGGTCTCACGGGCACGGCGATCCCGTTCCACTACAACGACGTGGCCGACCTCGCGGCTGCGGTGCGGCAGGCGGGCGACGACCTCGCGGCGATCGTGATGGAGCCGATCCGCAACTTCGAGCCCACGCGGGAATTCATCGACGCCGTGCATGCTGCTGCGGCGGAGAAGCACGCGCCGCTCGTCATCGACGAGATCACGGCGGCGTTCCGCATCTGCAACGGCGGCGCGCATTTGAAGCTCGGGCTCCGGCCCGACATAGCCGTCTTCTCCAAGGCGCTCGGGAACGGTTTCCCCATCTCCGCCATCATCGGCAGAAAGTGGGTGATGGAGCATGCGCAGGAGGCCTTCATCACCTCCACGGCCTGGACCGAACGCACGGGGCCCGCCGCCGCGCTCGCGACGATCGAGAAATTCATCCGCGTGGACGCCGCGCCGCACCTGCTCGCCCTCTCCGGCCGCGTGTGGGCGATCTGGGAGGCCGCCGCCGCGAAACACGGCCTCACGATCCGCATCGGAGGCTTCAAGCCGCTCATCCACTTCAACTTCGCCGACGACCACGCCGTGCGCATTTCTTACTTCACGCAGGAAATGCTCCAGCGCGGTTTCCTCGCCTGCGCGCTCTTCTATCCGATGTACGCGCACACGTTCGACCAGGTCGAGCGCTACGGCCGCGCCGTGGACGAGGTTTTCGCGCAGCTCGCCGCCCTCGTGAAGGCCGGCGCGGTGAAAGACCATCTCGAAGGCCTGCCCGCCGTCAGCGGCTTCGGGAGGTTGAACTGAACCTGCGCCGGTTGCGCGGACGCGCTTTTGAATGGGGAAGAAAGGTGTGGCTGTGGAAAAAAACGAATTGAGAAAACTTCTGGGCGTGAGAAAGGCTTCGGACCTCGACAGCACGGTGGACTTCAGGTTGGCTTTCCATCCGCCGCAATGGGTGCTGGCGAGTGTGCATCCGGCCGTTGTCATCTCGGATTCCTTCGCGGCCGCAGATCATCGGGCGGCCTCCCTCGCCGAGGCCGGCCATCCGGCCCTCGCCGCCGAGACGCGTCCGTCGGGCAAGGACGCCGAAGCATTCGCCCTCTGCGTCGAGGGCGTCGTTATCGCGGCGCGCGCGCTCGCGCATTTCACGGGCGGACGCACACTCGACATGCATGCGGAGGGCGCCGCGGTGAACGCTGCTGCGGCGGCGTTCGCGCTGGAGCGCGGTTATTTCGCCGGTTTCCATGTGGCTCATCCGCCCGCGGCGCGCCCTGGCCTTCCCGATTGGAAGGCGCTTACCGGCGTGAAGGAGGCGCTCTGACATGGCGGAAATAAGGGCCAACCTCGTCCACCTCGGCGGCTGCATGTGGGTGAAACCGCCGGACCGGCTGGTCTGCGAGGATGCGGAATGGCAGGCCGTCACGGAACGCATGGCCGCCAAGGGTTACAACATGATCCTCGTGGATCTCGGGGAAGGCGTCCGCTACGAAAGCCATCCCGAGCTCGCCGCGGAGGGCGCATGGAGCGTCGCTAAGCTGCGCGGGGAACTGGCGCGGCTCAGAGGACTCGGCCTCGAACCGATCCCGAAGATGAACTTCTCCACCGCCCACGACATCTGGCTCGGGGAATACCACCGCATGGTTTCGACACCGGAATACTACCGCGTTTGCGGGGACTTGATCCGCGAAGCCGAGGCCATTTTCGACAGGCCGCGCTTCTTCCACATCGGCTACGACGAAGAGGACGTCTGGAACCACGTCGGCCACGCCTATGTGGCCCTGCGGCAAGGCGAGCTCTGGTGGCACGATCTCGAATGGTTCGTGAAGACCGTCGAGAAGGCGGGAATGCGCGCTTGGATGTGGAGCGACCGCATCTGGGAGCACCGCGACGAGTTCCTGAAACGGATGCCGCGCAGCGTCGTGCAGTCCAACTGGTACTACGACGACGCTTTCGATTCGCGCGCCTTCCGCTGGCCGCGCGTCATGAATTACATCGACCTCGACAAGGCCGGCTTCGACCAGATTCCCACCTGCTCTAACCACGTCTCCGACTTGAACGCGGCAGGCACGGTGGATTTCTGCCGGAAGAACCTTTCCCGGACCCGGACGCTCGGATTCCTGCAGTCGAGCTGGCGTTTGACTGCCGTCGCAAACCGTACCAAAAACTTCGAAGCCATTGACCAGCTCGCCGCAGCGGCGGCGCATGGATCGTGAAGGGAACAAGATAATGACGCAACATTTCCATTGGATCAACTGGGCGATAGTGGCGGCATATCTCGCGGTCGTGGCGGGGATCGGCTTCTGGTTCATGCGCCGGAACAAAACCGCCGAGACATATTTCAAGGGAGAGGGGGATTTACCGTGGTGGGCGGTGTCGCTCTCTCTCTACGCGGCGCTGTTCTCGTCCATAACGTTCCTTTCGATCCCCGCGCTCGTGTACTCCTCAAACATGACGTACTTCGCGATAACCTTCGGACAGATCCTCGTTGTGCCAATCGCGGTGAAATGGTATCTGCCGTTCTTCCGCAAGCTCAACCTCACGAGCGCCTACGAATACCTCGAGCTGCGGTTCAACCTCGGCTGCCGGCTTTTCGCCTCAACGGCGTTCATCCTCTTCATGATCGCATCCATCGCGGTGATCGTGTATCTTCCGGCGATCGCGCTATCGGCGGTGACGGGCATGAACGTCAACCTCGCCATCGCCGTCGTCGTGGGCGTAACGATCCTCTACTGCGCCCTCGGCGGCATCGAGGCCGTGGTGTGGAGCGATTTCCTGCAGGGGCTGCTGCTGCTATTCGCGATCATCTTCATCACGAGTTTCGTTTGCTTCGTGATCGGCGTGGGTCTCTGGACCTTCTACAAGTCACATCCCGACATCGTCCCCGGGATCACGAAGACCGACCAGATCCTGCCCGTCTACATCGCGAAACAGTTGCCGAATGGCGTCTCGGGGCTCATTTTCGCGGCGATCGCCGCCGCCACGGTCTCGACGCTCGCCGCTAACATGAACTCTTCCGCCTCGGCGTTCACCACCGATTTCTACGACCGCCTTTTCCGCGGAAAAAACAAACTCCTATGCGCGCGGGTCTGCACGGTTCTGACCGGCCTGCTCGGCGGCGGGTTCGCGCTATACCTCGCCAACCACGACATCTACTCCATCTTCGACGAATTCCAGCGCTATCTCGGCATCCTCACGGCCGGGCTCGGCTCGCTCTTCTTCATGGGTATTTTCATGAAGAGGGTCAACGGCTTCGGCGCGCTCGCGGGCCTCGTCGCGAACTACGTCGTAACGTTCGGTCTCAACGCGGTTGAATTCGACGGGCGGCCGCATCTGCTCCTGTTCGGCTTCTTCGGCATGCTGGTCTGCACGGTCGTGGCGCCGATCGCAAGCGCGTTCGCGCGCGCACCTGTCGCCAAGGAGAACGGAAAATGAAAGGATCACCAATGAAAAAGATCGAAAGAATCTCCGCGCTTGAGCGCGAATACGTTAATCAGGTTTTGGACGGACAGTTCAAGAGCGCCAGAAACTACTGCATGGTGGCGCAGCTCGAAAAGGAATTCGCCGCCAAGATCGGCGTGAACCACGCGGTCGCGATGGTGAACGGCACGGTGACCCTGCACTGCGCGCTTGAAGCGGCGGGCATCGGCGAGGGGGACGAGGTGATCTGCCCGCCCTTGACGATGGCGAGCACCAACATGTGTATCCTCCACGCGGGCGCCACGCCTGTATTCGCTGACGTCGACCCCGCCACTTTCACGATCTCGCCCGCGTCGATCGCGGCGAAGATAACGCCCCGCACGAAGGCGATCATCCCCGTGCCGCTCTATGGCCTCCCCTGCGATATCGACGCGATCATGGCGATCGCCGCGCAGCACAATATCACGGTGATCGAGGACGCCGCGCAGTGCTTCCTCGGCAAGTACAAGGGCCGCACCGTGGGACAAACCGCCCACATGTCATCCTTCAGCTTCCAGGCCTCTAAGCACATGACCTGCGGCGAAGGCGGCATGGTCACGACCGACGACCCCGATCTCGCGCTCAAACTGCGGCGCTATTCAGGTCTCGGCTACGGCTCGATCGGCCTCGATAAGGGCCGCATCACGAAGGAGGAAATTCAAAGCCCCGCTTTCGAGCGCCATATCGTTATGGGATGGAACTACCGTCCGTCCGATCTCTGTGGCGCGGTGGCGCTCGCGCAGTTGCGGCGCCTCGACGAACTCGTCGAAATGCGCGTCCTGGCGGCGCGGCATTTTCTCGAGGCGGTGAAGCCCTTCGGCTGGCTCAAGCCGCAGGCCGAGCCGGAGGGCTACGTCAATTCGTGGTGGGCCTGCGTGATGGCGTTCGACGTGATGAAGGCGGACTGGTTCACGTTCCGGAACAAGTTCAGGGAACTTGGCGGCGACGGCGTGTACGGCGCATGGATGCTAGGCTATCTCGAGCCCATGTACCGGAACCGCAAGTTGCTCGGCCGCGAGAAGAAAATCAACGGCGAT
>JAQWAM010000137.1 GCA_028707675.1 Kiritimatiellia bacterium
CCGTCAAAACCAACGAGCCCAGCAGTCCCAGCGCCGTGACCACCACCATGAAACCCGTGTGCAGCAGGAGCGCCTGCCACAGCACCGGCGGAAACCAGACACCCTGCCGCACCCCCGCCAGCACCCCGTACGCCGCGTAAAAGACCGCCAGCGCGGAAAGTGAGGCTGCCAGAGCGCCCAGATACTTGCCGACCAGCACTGTGCCGCGGCTGATCGGCTTTGAAAGCAGCGGATAGATCGTGCGGGACTCGAATTCCGGCGGGAAAAGACGCGAAGACACGCCCAGCCCGATAACCGCGGAAAACAGCCACACCAGCAGCATGGCCAACTCGTTTGTGTAACGGCTGGCCGAGGACACGCCGAACGGCGTGAAAAAGAACAGCGGCGTCAAGATCACCCCGCCCAGCACAAAAACCACCGCCAGGTCCTTGCGGCGGTACAAGTCTAGCGCCGACAACCTCAACAACGCCAATATCTGCCGCGCCAAAGGTTTCATGAACGCCCTCCACCATGCGCTTCCGCCCCCAGCGCCTTCAGAAAAATACGCTCCAGATTCCTTTCGCCGTCGCCGGCCAATTCCCGCACAGAGCCGCAACTGACCAGCCCGCCCCGCTTGACGATAGCCACCCGGTCGCAGATCAGTTCCGCCTCGGAAAGTTCGTGCGATGAGAAAAACACGGTCTTGCCCTGCCTCCGCAAATCAATAATCAGATCGCGAAGCCGGATGCGCGCCAGCGGGTCAAGCCCCGTGAAGGGCTCGTCCAGAATCAGCAGATCTGGATCATGTAACAACGCCTGGGCTATCCCCGCCCGCTGCAACATACCCTTGGAATAACTTCGCAGAGGCCTTTTGCCGGCATCGGACAAACCGACCCGCGCGATCAGTTTCGTCGCGCGACGCTTGATCGCGTTTTTGGCCATACCGCAAAGACCTCCGTAGAAACCCAGCAGCTCCGCCACGTTGAGAAAAGGATAGTAGTAGGCGGTCTCCGGCATGAACCCGATCTTGGCCCGGGCGGACGGGGCGCACGGGTCGCCTCCCAACACCTCCACTAGCCCGCTGTCCGGTCGGAAAAAACCCAGCAGCATTTTGATCGTGGTGGTCTTGCCGGCGCCGTTGGCGCCGAGAAATCCCATGATCTCGCCCTGCCTGACAGCGAGGGAGAGACCGTTCACGGCCTGGACCTTCCCGAAAGCCTTGACCACACCTTCCATTTTGACGATGTCCATGAAACTCCCGTCGCAAAATTATTTCACAGTTCTGAAATAAGCGATCGTTTTCGCCAGGCCCTCGCGCAGCGGAACCTTCGGCGCCCAACCCAGCAGCTCGCCCGCCAGGGTTATGTCCGGCTTGCGCCGCCGCGGATCGTCTTTGGGCAAAGGCCGGAACACAAGTTTGCTCTTGCTCTCCGGCAACTGCCGCAACGTCTCCTCTGCTAGTTGAAGGATGGTGTATTCATCCGGGTTGCCCACATTGATCACCGGCACCCCCATGTCGTGACCGGCGAAAAAGCGGTTGAGCTTGGCCCGGTCAAGCCGCATCATGAGCATGCACGCATCTATCAGGTCGGCCACATACTGGAAACTGCGGGTTTGCGAGCCGTCGCCGTAAAGCGTGATTTCTTTTTGGTGCAGGGCCTGCATCACAAAGTTGCTGATGACCCGTCCGTCCTGCGGGTGCATGCCGGGGCCGTAAGTGTTGAAGATGCGCACCATACGCACATCAACGCCGTATTCGCGCAGGTAATCCGCGCACAGCGTCTCGGCGGCGCGCTTGCCCTCGTCATAGCAACTGCGCTGCCCCAAAGTATTGACGTTGCCCCAGTAGCTCTCCGGCTGCGGATGCACCTCGGGGTCGCCGTATATCTCCGAAGTCGAAGTGTGGAAAACCCGCGCCTTGGTCTTGAGAGCCAGATCCAAAACGTTCATCATGCCCATGAAGGAAGTCTTGACCGTCTCCACCGGGTTGCGCTGGTAGTGGATCGGCGAGGCCGGGCAGGCCAGATTGTAAATCTCGTCAAACTGCCCCCAGAAAGGATGAGTGACATCATGCAGCATGAAGGTCAAGCGCGGGTTGTCAAGCAGGTCGTAGATGTTGGCCTTGGTGCCCGTAAAGAGGTTGTCCATAACGGTGACCTCGTCGCCCTCCGCCAACAGCCGCCGTGCCATGTGCGAACCTATAAATCCGGCGCCGCCGGTGATCAACACCTTTTTCGTCATTACTTTATCCCCTCTTATTTTATTGCCCGGCGCCCGCTTCCGTGACCGCCGCCGGCATCATGAAAACCCCTAAATCGCTGACACACGGACAGGCCGCGGCAGCGGTCACGCGCAGCCGCACACGGTCGCTCTTCACCTTAGGCCCGCGGATCAGGCGGCAGGCGCCGATGCTGAGCCCTTTGGCATATTCCTGCCACGCGCCATCGCGCAGCACGTCCACTGCGAAACCGTCGACGCGTTGCCCCAAACGGATATTTTCCCTGAGCCGCACGACGTTAAACTCCGTCTGCGCCGGCAGGGCCACCGTCAAAGTCGCGTTGGTCACATCGTCGTCCGTGGCCCAGTACGAGTAACGGTCGTCATCCAGCGCGTTGTCCGCCGCATAAGGATGCGACTGCCCCGGCCGAGCCTGCCACGCGCGCACATTGCTGGCGTCAGCCTTTCCACCCTGCGCCATGTTGACCGCGAAAAGCGCGCGCAGGCTGTTGCCAAAAACTTCCAGCGACTTCCGGTCGGCCTCGCAGACCAGTCCGGAACGATCCGGCGCAATGCCAAGGTTCATGCACCCGCCCTTGCCCACGCTGTTGAAATAAATGTCCATCAGCTTGGCCGGGGATCGCACAGTAGCGTCCTGGTTTGGGTGCCAGAACCACCCCTTGCGCAGCGGCACGTCACACTCGGCCGGGATCCATGCCGCGCCGTCACGATGCCCGGCCGGCCCTTCGACATGGTTTTTGGAATCTCCGTTAGCCGGACGCGCGGGGTCGGTGCGGCCTTTGGGTGTAAAAGTCGCCCAAGAGTCTTCCGCCGCATAACCGTGCTCATTGCCGACCCAGCGGCAATCGGGGCCGACATCGCCGAAAATGCAGGCCGCGGGCTGCAGTTCCCGCACCAGCCCCCAAGTGCGCGGCCAGTCATAATAGGTTAAACGGTCGATGCCGCGTTTTTCCCGCGCCCCGCCGTAATAACCGTCGCCGCCGTTGGCGCCGTCGAACCAGACCTCGAACAGCGTTCCGTAGCGTGTCAGCAGCTCGCGCAACTGTGCGTGATATAAGGGGATATACCCGGGAGTTCCGTACAACGCGCTGTTTCGGTCCCACGGCGAGCAGTACACCCCGAAGCGCAGCCCGTGCTTCTTGGCCGCGTCCGCGTATTCGCGCACGAGGTCGCCCTTGCCGCCGCGCCAAGGCGACTTGGAGACGTTGTGAGCGGTCGTGGCTGTCGGCCACAGGCAGAATCCGTCATGGTGTTTGGCCACAAGGATCACGCCCCGCATGCCCGCGCCCTTGAGCACCCCCGCCACCTGCCCGGCATCCAAGGCTGTCGGGGTGAACAGCGCCGGGCTCTCCTCGCCGTAACCCCACTCTTTATCGGTGTAGGTGTTGATGCCGTAATGGATCAATGCGTAAAACTCCGTCTCGTGCCAAAGCATCTGGCGCTCGGAAGGCACTGCCCCGTAAGGTTTGGGTGCTTCCGCCGCTCCCGGCGCAAACAGCGCAAACGCTGACAAGCTCAGCACAGAGATCATTTTTACCATAGGCACAATCGCCCTCATAACGAGACCTTTCCGCTACCTGACTTTTCTTTTAACGCCTGTCAACGGCAAGCCCTGCCTTCGCAGCGCTTTTTGTTTTAATAATAGCCTTTATGGGTGAACGCGGCAAGCTCCGGTTCACACCCGATACTTTCTTCCGAGATAGGGGTTGACTGTTTTTTTCAACCTCGGCATAATGACTTCCAAGTGGTTTTAGGGTTAAGCTTATGGGTCGAATTTAAAGACTTAAGAACTTTTGCGATGAAAAAATGCATTTTGACGCTTTCAGCTTTTTGTGGCGCGTTTTTTGCCTATTCTGAAAACATTGTCTCGGTGACGAACACGCCGGGGTACGTGCAGCTTGACGCCAAGAGTGACACGCAGAAGATTGTCGCGGGCACGATTCACCAGACGGCGTATCCGGAGTCGATCGGCGATCCCCTGTTCTGGTTCGATTGCACGCGGACGAACGGCTGGACGGTTGACGCGGACGGCAAGGTTTCGCTCATCCCGTCGCTTGTCGGCGGGCGAACGCTTACGACTGTGCAGGGTTCCGGCACCCAGACCTTCAACACCTGGTGGGTGCAAAACAATCCGGTGCTCACCAACGACACGGCGCTGGGCGGCATGCCGGTTCTCGATTTCGGCATCAAGGGCTCCAGCCGCGGCCTCGTGTTCAACGCCGTCGAGGCCACCGACAACTGCAACCGTCTGGACGGAATAGGCTCGATCATAGCGGTCTGGCATTCGGCGCGCGGCACCGGCGATTATGGCGAAGGCGGCTACTACGGCGGACAGTTCGTCGGGGGGGGCTATTCTTTTGCCGGCGGGACTGACGGCATCATGTGGGGGCGCGACACTACCACGCAGGCTCGACAGGTGGATGCGGAGAGCGGTTCCTACCGTCCGCGCTGGTTCGACAACACGTTCTTCCAGGCTTCACATACGCATCTGGCGAACCAGAATGCCGGCGTGCGGCACGACGGCGCATGCCTACGATCGGCATCAGGGTCGGCATGGCCGGAGGATGGGAGGTCGCCTCAACCATCCCGAACGCCGACGGCACAGTCCGCGCGTTCCCGCCAGCGAGTGGCATCGGCATGAACGATGCCCGTGTTGATACTGTTTCCGGCGGTTTTAAGGTCGCGGAAATGCTCATCTTCGATAAAACCCTCACCGCGGAAGAGTGTGAGAAGGTCGAGGCGCACCTCAACTGGAAGTGGTTCGCCCAGCGCGCTGCTCCGGGGGTCAATGGCGAGGCGAAGATCGGATGGATCCGTCCTGTCCGCTGCGTTGCCGGCGCTGCCGTGGCGGTGGATCAGCAGGTTGAGGTTGATGCCGGTGACAAGCTCGTCATTTCCCGTGTCGGCGGCGGTCGCGGAGTTGGCGAGCCGGGTATTGTCAAGACCGGCGGGGGCAAACTTCAGCTCGACGACGCCCGCAATTTCAACGGCGCGATCAAGATGAACGGCGGAACTCTGACGTTCTCCGGCAAGGCGATCCCGACCGGACTTCCGCGCGATCCCTTCCTCCATTTCGACGCGTCGGACTCCAGTTCGGTCGTAAGTTCGGGCGGGGATC
>JAQWAM010000138.1 GCA_028707675.1 Kiritimatiellia bacterium
AGCGGCGGGGTGTTGAGCAGGTTCATCTCCAGATGAACCGTGCGGGAGGTCACTTTCTTGCCGGGCAGGATATGCTCGCAGATCCAGGCCAGAAGTCCTATGAAAGGCGTCATCAGCAAGACGTTGATGACGTTGAAGAGCGTGTGGGCCATGGCCACGTGTCTGCCGATATTCTCGCCGGCGAACACATCTCCGGAGGTGACGTTATTTACCAGAAACAGGAAGCAGGGGATGTTTTCGGTGTGGACATAAAACGTTATGATAAGGACTGATGCGCCCAGAATATTGAACATAGAGTGCGCCATGGCCGTCTGCCGGGCTGTGCGGTTGGCGTTGATGGCTGCCAGCATCGCGGTGATGGTGGTGCCGATGTTGTCGCCGAGCACGATCGGTATGGCGGCCCAGACCGAGATGAGCCCGCTGTTGGCCAGGGCGATGGTCAGGCCGATCGTGGCGGAGCTGCTCTGCACCAGGATCGTCAGGGCCGTGCCGATGCCGACAGCTCCCAATACCGCGCCCAGCGGCATGTCCGCTCCGGCGGCGGCGGGAGCGCAGTCGAAAGTGCGGAAAAATTCGACAAAGGACGGGAAGGCGCTGACGGACTTAAGTTCGCTGGACATCAGCGACATGCCGAAAAACAAGAGGCCGAACCCCAGGATTGATCGCGCCACGCCCTGCATCATGCCTTTGCGTGTGACTATCAGCAGGATCACGCCCAGGATTGTGGCGGGTAAAGCCAGCCCGTCGAGCTTGAACGAGACCATCTGGCCGGTCACGGTGGTGCCGATGTTGGCGCCGAAAACCACACCGATGGCCTGACGCAGGGTCAGCAGCCCGGCGTTGACGAAACCGACGGTCATGACCGTGGTGGCGCTGGAGGACTGGACCAGGGCGGTCACGAAGGTGCCTGCCATGATCGCGGTGGCCCGGTTGCGGGTTATATAGGCCAGCGCGGTTTTCATCTTGTTGCCGGCCACCTGCTGCAGGCCTTCGCTCATCAGCGTCATGCCGAAAATGAAGATGGCCAGTCCGCCCAGCACCGCGACGACAATTCCCGTGACGCAAATGGCGATCGACTCACCAACGAAAGGCCTTGTGCAAAACCCGCGTTTCGGGTCGGCGACCTCGACGCGGATCTCATAACGCCCGGTGGCCTTTGGGTCTGTCTTGAGGCCGACCTCTGCCACGCCGCCGCTGTCGGTAAGCGCCATGCTCTTGGTCAGGCGTCCGGTCTTCCCGGGCTGGCGTGACAGCGTGAAGAAAACCGGGGCGCCCGATAAAGGCTCGGCATTCGGCCCGGCCAGCCTGACCCGCAAAGGTTTGGCCAGCGCGTCTCCCGCCGCCACTTCCTGGCGGTCGTTCTCGAGAGCCACGCCGACCACGAACCGCAGGCGTTTACGGATTTTGGGGCTGTCTTCGCAAAAAACATCCAGATACTGATCGCCCAGCGTGTTGCCGAGTTTCACATTGAACTCGAAATTGCCGCCGGCGTCAGTGACCCCTTCGGGCGGCGTCGCTTGCAAACCGGACTCCGCGTCAACCGGGGCGGCCCGGATTTTCACGCCGCGCATGGGGTGCGGCTCGCCCTTGCCTCCCAGCATACCCGGCACGACATTGCTGAGCAGCTCGACACGCACTTTTTTTGCGATCGTCTCGCCGGGGAACCCGAGCTGCGTCTCGGGGGTCATGGAAACGATCTTGTCAGGTTCTAAACCCTTGGGCAGGCGGTCGCAGCCGGAAAAAACCAGCGCGCACAACAGCACGGGGATTGCAGATAAAATCCAGAAAAGCCGTCTGGAAACAGGCATAACGCGTCCTTCGCCTTTATTGACCGAAAACTGCGAGTTATGATAAAGGTTGACCGCCCGGGAAACCATCAAAAAAAGGGCCCCCGATTTTTTTGGTTGCGATGCGACGAGCCGAAATCTCACCCCGATGCGCCACTACATACAACTCCTGATTCTAATTTTACGGCGCTCCTGCTATGATATGCGCCATGCGAATTTTTCCAGAAGAGGGCGCGGCGGAGGATGATTTCACGCCGTGGCGCGCCACGAAATTCTATGTGCCGCTGCTGATTCAGGCGCTCTCCCAGAGCCTCACCTATCCTCTGGTGGCGGCGGTCGTCTCGCACGGCGGCAACGGCGTCGTCGACCTCGCCGCTTTCGCGCAAGGACAGGCCGTCATGTTCGTGATCGTGGCATTGAGCGGCGGCATGCTGACCACCGGCATGGTATTCGGCCGCGGCGCCGAAGGCTTCCGCCAGTTCAGCGTCCTTAACCGGAACTTCTGCCTGATTCTGGTCCTGCTTCAATTGCTGGTCTTCGCCCCGCCGTGCAACGCCTTGGTGTTCCGCACCGTGCTCGGGCTGCAGAGCCCCATGGACGCCGTGGCCGGCGAAGTCCTGCTCTTGAGCGTGCCCATGCTGATCCTGGTGGTGATGCGCAACCAGCCGCTGGTGGCGCTGTACAACTCGCGGGCCGGACTGGCCGTGAACCTGTCCACGCTTTTCCGCATCGGGATCACCGCGGCGATGGTGCCGTTTTTCGTGCGTTTCGGATGGACCGGCCACCGCATGGGAGTGCTGGCCATGACCCTGCCGATCGCCTTCGAGACCGTCATCGCCTTCATCATGGCCCGGCCGGTGGTCAAGAGCCTGCAGCCGGATGCCGAACCGCCGCTGGGCGTCAAGGGCCAGTTCCTGTTCAGCATGCCGCTATCGTTCGGCGGGGTTCTGCTGGCTGTGTCGGGCTTCATGGTCGGCGCCTTCATCACGCGCGCGCCGGAGCCTGCGCGCATGCTGCCGATCCACTATATAACCATGGGCGTTGTCAACCCGGTCGGCTTCGCCGCGCTGCGCATGCAGGCCGTGGCCATCTCGTTCCCGCCGCGCCACAAGCGCGACCGCCGCGTATTTTTGTTCGGCGCGGTCTCGGGCTGCCTGCTCTCGCTGGTCCCTCTGGTGGGGCAGATCCCCGCCGCGGCGCGCTGGTATTTCGGCTCGGTCCAGAACCTGCCCGCCGCCGACATCCCGCTGGCGGCCAAGGCCATGCTGCTGGTAACAATCCTGCCGATCCTGCAGTCCCTGCGCGGCCACGCGGAAGGTTTGGCCGCCTGGCGCCGCCGCCCCAACGCCGTGCTGGCCGGGCAGGCCATGTTCCTGGCCTCGCTGGTCTGCGCGCTGTTTATCATGCTCAATCTGGGCACGGTCGGATACTTGATGGGCGTAATCGCGATCCTGACCGCCGTGTCCATGACTTTCATCACTATCCGCCTCGGACTTTTCTGGGCGGAGATGGAGGAGACTTTCGGCCGCGCGCCGCGCGATGTGCGCAATCTGGAGGGGTGAACCCGCGCGCTAAACCTTCAGCAGCAGATCCATCAGCTTAGAGCCCCAAAGCCGTCCCAGCGCCCCTTTCGGCGCGGCGATCTCGTCGAAGCGCTCCACGCCGTCCGGCTCCGCGCCGGGCTGGTAGACCGCCACGGGCACGGGTGTGCGGGTGTGCTTGCCGGTGGCCAGCGGAACCGGATGGTCCGGAAGCACGCAGTACGCCACATCCGGCCCGGCCGCCTCCATGACGCGCCCCACCAGCCGCCGGTCGAAATCCTCTATGGCCTGCATTTTCAGCTTCAGATCCTGAGCGTGAGACACTTCGTCGATGGCCTCGACATGCACGTAGACGAAATCATAGCCGTCCGCCAGCGCCTTGACCGCGGCGATAGCCTTGGCCTCGTAATCGGTGTCGATGTATCCGGTGGCGCCCGGCACCCTTATCACGTCCATGCCCATGCAGGCCCCAAGGCCATTGATCACGTCCACGGCGGAAATAACCGCCGCGCGGATTCCGTAACGCTCGCTGATGTTGTGGAGCGCCCCGGCCTTGCCGCCGCTCCACGGCCAGATGCCGTTGGCCCCGCGCCCTTTCAGAACTTCCGCAGCCCTCGCGATCAGGTCGCGCAACACCTCGGCGGTGTGGATGCCCTCCGCCGACTTGGTGCGCGGCAGGTGCTTGGCCACCGGCTCGCCGTGGTTGTCGTCGGGCTTGTCGTAGGAAATGTTAGCGCTGAACTCGGGGCCGGACAGCACCAGCAGGTTACGGTAGCTGACCCCCGCGTGGAAGCGCACCTTGTCGCTGCCCAGCTTCTCGTTCAGCAGCCGCACCGCCTCCTCCGCGTCGGCCTGCGCGATGTGCCCGCCGGAAAAGTCGCGCAGTATGCCGCCGTCGTCGACGGTGACCAGATTCATGCGGAACACGATATCATCCGGCCCAAGCTGAAGGCCTCGGCTGGCGGCCTCGAGCGGGCCGCGCCCGCACATCTCGGTGGCGAGGTCGCACCCCAGCACCGACATGTTGGCCACGTCGCTGGATGTCGGAAAGCCTTCCGGCAAGGTTATCATATAGCCGCACCGCCCGAGCCGCGCGATGGCGTCCATGTGCGGTGTGCGCGCGGCCTGCAACGGGGTTTTCCGGCCCAGTTGGGCTACTGGCTCGTCGGCCATGCCGTCGCCCAGGAAAAGAACGGTCTTGTATGGTGGTTTCATGTCGGTTGTGTAGTCTCGCAGAGACGCCCGCCCGTGTCAACAGAATCGCCCCCGCAGAATCGACCCGCGGTTGCATTCGCGGCGATATCAGGGTATGCTGTATTCCAACAATCAAAAAACGAGGTGCGGCGGTGACGGACATTATGCTTCTGATTACAATCTTGCTCGGTGCGGCGGCGGTGGGCCTGCTCGCGCTGCTGCTGAAAAAAGCCGCGCGCCCGCCTGACACGGGCACCGCGCAACGCCTCGACAGTTTCGAGAAGGGACTGGAACGCACGGAACGCGCCGTGCGCGATGAGGTGGCGCGCAACCGAGAGGAACAGGCCAAGACCGCCCGCGAGCAGCGTCTGGAAACCGCCGGCAGCCAGAAAGCCTTCAGCGAGACTGTCACCGCGCGGCTGGCCGACATGGCCGCCGCGCAGGAGCGCCAGTTGGAAACGCTGTCGCGCAAGATCGCGCAGTTGTCGGAAGCCAATGAAAAACGGTTGGAGGCGGTGCGGCAAACCGTGGACGGGCGGCTGCAGAACCTGCAGTCCGATAATGCCAAACAGCTCGGCCTGATGCGGCAGACCGTGGACGAGAAACTGCAGGGCACGCTGGAGAAACGTCTGGGCGAATCTTTCAGGATGGTCAGCGACCGGCTGGAGCAGGTCCACAAGGGGTTGGGAGAAATGCAGAGCCTGGCCTCTGGCGTCGGCGACCTGAAAAAGGTGCTTTCGAATGTCAAGACCCGCGGCACCTGGGGCGAGGTGCAGCTCGGCATGCTGCTGGAGCAGGTGC
>JAQWAM010000139.1 GCA_028707675.1 Kiritimatiellia bacterium
GCGAGGATCTGGATTTCAAAACCAAAGAGATGCTGGGCAACTTCCCCCAGGGCTATTCGCATCTGGCCGTGATCGACTGCGCGATCCTGCTGGGCGGCATGCGCGAGGACGGCCCGGCCGCGCCGGGAAAACTTTAGGATTTTGCCGTTTGCCGTCTGTCGCGGGTCGCTTGTCGCCTGTCGCGGGTCACGGTAGGGACGGCTCGCCGAGCCGTCCGAAATTCCGTCATCCCGCGGGATGACGGAAAGAAAGGACACATGTTTTGCGTTTGATCATCATAGCCAACCGCCTGCCGATAAAGCTGGGGCGTTCGTCCGGGCGCGTCGTCTTCAAACGCAGCGAGGGCGGGCTCGCCACCGGCATGGCTTCGCTGCACGCCGGGTTCGAGATACATTGGATCGGGTGGCCCGGGACGCATTTCGACTCCGATATGGAGCGCGGTCATGTCACCTCGCTGCTCTCCCGCCACGCCTTCCATCCGGTCTTTCTGTCGCAGGAGCAGATCGAAGAGTATTACGAAGGTTACTGCAACAACATCATCTGGCCGCTGTGCCACTATTTTTTCGCGTACATCCAGTATGACCAGCAGGCCTTGACGGCGTACCGCGAGGTAAACCGCATGTTCTTCGAGGCGGCCAAGGCCATGATCGGGCCCGGCGACCGGGTGTGGGTGCAGGATTACCAGTTGATGCTGCTGCCGGGCATGCTGCGCGAAGAGTTCCCCGATCTTTCGATCGGCTATTTCCACCACATCCCGTTCCCCTCATACGAGCTTTTCCGGGTTCTGCCGGAACGCGCCGAAATCCTGCGCGGCCTGCTCGGGGCCGACCTGATCGGCTTCCACACTCACGATTACATGCGCCACTTCATCAGCGCGGCCTACCGCACCCTGGGGCTCAATTGCGAGCTGGATGAAATCCGTTTTGTCGACCGCCTTGTGCAGGTCAACGCCTTCCCGATGGGGATTGACTTCAACGCGTATAACCAGGCGCCCAAACGGCCGCAGGTGCAGGCTTACTGCCAAACCCTGCGCCAGCAGCTCGGCGTCCAGAAGCTGGTGCTGTCTGTCGACCGCCTGGATTACAGCAAGGGCGTGCTGCACCGGCTCAAGGGTTTCGCCGACGCGCTGGAGCGGCACCCCGAACTGCTGGAGAAAGTCTCGCTGCTGATGCTGCTGGTGCCTTCGCGCGCCACGGTGCCGGAGTATGCGGAGCTGAAGAAAAAGATCGACCAGACCATCGGCGAACTCAACGGCCGCTACGCCACGCCCAACTGGACCCCGGTGCATTATTATTACCGCAGTTTTTCGCCGGACCGCCTGATGGCGCTGTATCACGTTTCCGACATAGCGCTGGTCACGCCGCTGCGCGACGGCATGAACCTCGTGGCCAAAGAGTATGTCGCCGCCAAGCGTGACAAGCCCGGCGTGCTGATCCTCAGCGAGCGGGCCGGCGCGGCGATCGAGCTTGCCGACGCCCTGCTGGTGAACCCCAACGACAGCGAGGCCATCGGCGAGGCCATCGCCGCCGCGGTGCTGATGCCGGAAGACGAGCAGTTGGCGCGGTTGCGGCGCATGCAGGCGCTGCTGTCCCGGCAGAATGTCGACAAATGGGCGGCGGACTATATCGAGGCGCTGGACGTCATTCGAGAACGCAACCGCGATCTGCGCGAGGCGCGCATCGGCGCGTCACACCTGCACGACATCAAACAGCTTTACGCCGCCGCGGACAAACGGCTGCTGGTCCTGGATTATGACGGCACGCTGGCCCCCTTGCGCAAACAGCCCGAGCAGGCCGTGCCGGAAACCCGGCTGATGGAGATACTGGAGGAATTGTGCCGGACGCCCGGCAACACGGTGGCGGTTTGCAGCGGGCGCGACCGCGCGACTCTCGACGGCTGGCTCGGGGACCTGCCGGTGCTGCTCGCCGCTGAACACGGCGCCTTTTACAAGGAGGACGGCGTGTGGCACAGCGTGACCCAAAGGTTCCCGGAGTGGACTCGGGAACTCCTGGATATTTTGGAGCGCACCACCAGCCAGACGCCCGGTTCGCGGATCGAGCAGAAGCAGACCGCGCTGGTCTGGCACTACCGCAACAGCGACGCTTGGCTGGCCGACCTGCGCGAGAAACAGTTGATCAACGCCCTGATGCCCGTATGCGCCAGAATGGACCTGAACATCATGCGCGGCAACAAGGTGGTCGAGATCAAATCCTCCGACCAGAACAAGGGCACCGAGGTGATGCGTCTGGTCGCCAAAGACCGCTATGACTTCATCCTGGCGGCGGGCGACGACGTGACTGACGAGGACATGTTCAGCGTCCTGCCGCCGGACGCGATCACGATCCGCGTGGGCGATTTCTCGCAGACAGCGCGTTACAGCGTCGGCACACAGAAGGAAATGCTGGATTTTCTGGGAGCTTTGGCGGCAGAGCGGTTTTAGGCTTCGGCCAGCGGCGTGGCGAAAACATCATCGAGGGTGGCGTCTAGCTTGAGGCTGAACTCTTTGACCGGCGCCGATGGCTCGCGCATGCCCAGCGCTTCCAGCGGCGCGCCGTCGTCCAGCATGGCTTTGGCGATGTCCGCCACAGTCAGGGTGTCGCCGCAGCGGCAGAGCAGATATTCACCGGGCTTGCCTTGTATTTCGGCCAGTATTTTCTGCCTGACCAGATCCTCCAAGATGTCTTTGGTGAAACGGTGCGAAATCTCGTGCCGGCGCGCGAACTCTTCCGCCGCGAACGGCCCGCCGGCCTTTTCCTTGGCGTGCCTGGCGGTTTCGGCGCAAAGCGCCAGCGCCAGCAAGACACGGGCGCGCGGGCTGGCTTGCGACGCGCTTTCCTCCAGCCTGTAGGTGTCGCGGTTCTGCAGGGCGAACGCGATCTCGGAGCCCAGCAGGATTATCTGCCAACTGGTGTACACCCACATCAGCAGGATCGGCAGCACCGCGAAACCGCCGTACAGGGCGCTGTATTTGGCGATGCCGATCTGCAGCATGGCGCAAAGCTTGAGCCAGCCCGCGAACAGCACCACCGTGACAAAGCCGCCGGCGAGCGCGGGCACGGTCTTGACGCGCGCGTTCGGCATGAAGCCCAGCAGAAAGGCGAAGGTCAGCGTTCCGGTCACCAGCGTCACGGAGGTCTTGAACAGGCCGCTGTTCAACAGCGAGCGGAAAGCGTCGGAGGCCGTGCCGCCCACGGTCTGGTCCATGAAGCGCGTGGCCATGGCCGCCACCGGCACGGTCGAAGCCGCGGTGATCAGGAACGGCAGGATCATGATGACCGCCAGATAGTCGGCGAATTTGCGCACGAGCGTCCGCGGTTTTTCGACCCCCCAGACCTCGTTGAAACTCGACTCGACTTTGCCCAGCACGCTGATCACCGTCCACAGCAGCATCACCGCGCCGATGCCGCCCAAGGTGCCGAAGCCTAGCTGGTCGATCTGCGCGAAAAGCTTGTCCGCCACCTCGCGGACCTGCGTGGAAAAGGTCTTGGTTATCTCGTGCTGCCCGCTCCCGGCCTGCGCTTCAACGCCGGCCTCCAGGGCTTTGGCCTCGGCGGCCTGCTCCATCTGGACCATCCAGTTGTCAAGCTGCCGGTTCAACTGCTCCTTGGCCAGTTCCGCGCCGCCGAAAGCCCGCGCCATGGCCAGCGTCATGGCCAGGACCGGTATCAGCGCCATCAATGAAAAGAAGGTCAGGGACGCGGCGCGCAGCGAGCACTGGCTGCGTTTGAAGCCGGACACGGCCAAAGTCCCCAGCCGCAAAAGTTTCACCCCGTGCCGACGGAAAAGCGGAAGGTCGGCAGGCCGCGTCTCCCACAGACCGTGCCGCATGAAATTGACGGCCCTGCCCGCCAGTGTTGGCTTTTTGTCTTTTTTCATCGCCACTCTCCTTCTGCCGGATAAACGGCTCGCGGGGACGCTCGCCCCCCAGAGCCGTTGCTTCCAGCGGGGCTGGGGGGCGAGCGTCCCCGCGAGCCGCCCCTGCCAGCGAAAGGACCCAAGACCCAGGACTCCGGACCCGGGACTCTTTTCCCTTCACAGGCTCGTCAGCAGGTCGTCGGCCACGCGGCGGGCGGTCGGCTCGTCCACAAAATGCGTGACCAGCACCAGCGCGAACAGCATTGCGCTGCCCGGCCCCTGACCGGTAATGATGTTGCCGTCCGCCACCGCCGGCACGTTGTCGTAAGCCTCGCCCAGCTCGGCCGCGCAGGCGGGATAGCAGGTGGCGCGGCGCCCGCGCAGCAGACCCGCCGCGGCCAACACTGTCGGCGCGGCGCAGACCGCGGCCACGAATTTGCCCTCCGCGTCGAACTCGCGCAGCGTCTCCAGCACGCGCGCGTCGGCGGCAAGGTTCTCCGTGCCCTTGCCGCCGCCCGGCAGGACGATGGCGTCGAACTCCCCTTCTGCCGGCCACAGCGTGTCGGCGAGGATTGTCACCCCGCGCGAACCGCGGACCGCCCGATCCGGCCCCAAAGCGACGGACACCGCATCAATCCCGCCGCGCCGCAGCACGTCGATTATCGTCACGGCCTCGATCTCTTCCAACCCTTCCGCCAGCGGCACCAGAACCCTCATGACACACCCCCTTTCTCTGTTATGGTCATTATAGCCTAACGCGGGCCGCGCCCGCCACCCAAAATTCTCACCACGAAGTCACGAAGTTCACGAAGAAATCTATAAAACCAGTTTCTGCCATTCCGGCCGTTGACAAGCCCGGGGTGCTAGTATAGAGTCAAAAGTGACAACAAACGTGTATTGCCCCAATGCTGACCTCTGAAACCATCGCAAAGATCAAGGCGCGCATGGCGCTGGCCTCCGTTTTCGAAGATGACCTCGAGGAATCGTTCGTCCTCGGCTCGGGCCCCGGCGGCCAGAAGGTGAACAAGACCGCCTCGGCCGTGCGCCTCAACCACGCCCCCAGCGGCCTCGCCGTCAAATGCGCGCAAACCCGCTCGCGCGAAATGAACCGCTGGCTGGCGCGCCGCGAGCTGGCCGAGAAGATTCTGGAGCGCGAGAACGCCGCGCTCTCCGCGCGCAGGCAGGCGGCGGAAAAGGTGCGGCGCCAGAAACGCCGCCGCTCGCGCCGCCAGAAGGCCAAGATGCTCGACGACAAACGCCGCCGCGGCGAGAAAAAAGCCGCGCGCGGAAAAGTGAACCCGGAGGGTTAGTCCGACCAGTCGGACTTGTCTGACTTGTCTGACCCGTCCGCCCCCCTCACCGCAGCAGCTTAGCCGCGAACGTCAGCACGAAGGCGTAGCTCGCCGCAATGTCGGCCGCCAGCGCGCGCGCGAAGGCGCCGGCCTCGGCCTCGGTGG
>JAQWAM010000140.1:0-1919 GCA_028707675.1 Kiritimatiellia bacterium
TTTCGGCCTACGAGAAGATGAAGGCCGAAAAAACGGCAGGCGCTAAGCCAAAACCATAAAAACTGGGGAACGGTAAGAACATGGATGTATCGTATCCGTTGGGGCGGATTCTGACGGGGGACGCGCAGGCTGTGCGTCTGGCGAACGAGCGCTTTCACGCGCAGGCGGTTGACGCGGCGGAACTATGCGAAGGCGAGACCTGTTATTCGTCTAAAAGAACGACGCTCGGCGGCGAGCGATCAGTGACCGGTCCGGGAACTTTTTACCGGCGGTCCAAACGGACGCTCACCTTCGGGCCGTCGGCAGAGCCGGGCTGGTGGATCGACCGCACTGACCTGGATGAGCAGTTGCGGACGCGAGTCACCATCAGAAATGTGTGGACCTCGGCGCGCAACATAGTTTTGCGCAGCGGCAACCCTCACAACTATCTGCGTATGGTCGAGCACATCATCGCCCTGCGGATCGGTATGGGCGTGGATGATGCGGTCATCAGCACGAACGCCGGAGACCCGCCGTTGTTTGACCGCAGCAGTCTGGATCTGGTCGAGGCGGTCGAGCAGTGCGGCATTGTCGAGCTTGACGAGCCGGCGCGGTATGTAACAGTCAAAGAGCCGGTAACGTTCGGGGGCGGCCGCGGCGATTTTCTGACCTTCCTGCCGCCGGAGAACGGCGCGAAGAAGTTGCGGCTGGATGTCGCGATAGACTTCGACTCCATTATCGGCAAGCAGCGCATCATCTTTGACGTGACGCCTGCGGCTTTCAGGCACGGGGCTTTCGCGCGCACCAACGCCTCGTACGCGCAGATGATGACGGTCAGGACGGTCGGTTTTCTTTTCGCCGACATGCGCAATCTGGGGTACACGCCGGAGAACATTCTTATCCACGGGAAACGCAAGTTTTACGGCGAGCCCCGCATGGCGCTGGAAGGCAAGGCGCTGGAGCCGGTCTGGCACCGTGCCGCATTGGATCTGCTGGCGGCGATCGCGCTGATCGACACGGGACGTTTTGTCGGACGCGTGGTATCTTACCGGGCCGGGCACACGCTGGACGTGCGCGCGGTCGGTCTGCTTTACCTCAACGGCCTGTTGACGAGCGTGCCGTGAACGGATGCCGGATGTCAGAGGTCGGAGGTCAGGGGTCGGATGTCAGCGTGGTAGGCCTGGATTGACTTCACGCTGCCCGCGCCGTCGCGCGCCGCGCGGATGCCTTGGGCGCTGGCCACGGCCGCGGCCAGGGTGGTAAGGTATGGTATCTTGTATTTGATCGCGGCCTTGCGGATCGAGGCGTCGTCGGCGCGGGCGTCGCGCCGTCCGGAAGGTGTATTGATGACCAGGCAGACCTGTCGGTTCAGGATCACGTCCAGCACATTGGGGCGGCTCTCGTTGATCTTGCCGACCGTGGCGCCCCGGATGCCGTGCGTGGCCAGCCACTCCATGGTGCCGGACGTGCCGATGAGCGCATAGCCCAGCTTGACAAACTCCTTGGCGACCTTGACTGCGGTCGGGGTTTTTTCAGACAGGCTTATGAGGAGCGTGCCTTCTTCCGTCGGCAGTCTGGCGCCGGCTCCTTCCTGCGATTTGTAATAGGCTAGGCCGAAGGTGGACGCCAACCCCAAAACTTCGCCGGTAGAACGCATCTCGGGCCCCAGCACCGGATCGACCTCCGGGAACTTGTCGAAGGGGAAGACGGCTTCTTTGGCTCCGTAGTGCGGGATCACCTTGGGCGCCAGCCCCAGATCGTTGATTTTCGCGCCGAGCATCAGGCGTGTGGCGACATTGGCCATTTGGGTGTTGCAGACCTTTGAGACCAGCGGGACTGTGCGTGAGGCGCGCGGGTTGGCCTCGAGCACATAGACCTTGTCTTGCTCAATCGCGTACTGCATGTTCATGAGTCCGATCACATGCAGCTCCTGAGCGATG
>JAQWAM010000140.1:1929-5270 GCA_028707675.1 Kiritimatiellia bacterium
GGATGGTTTTAAGATGCTTCTCGGGTATGGATACCGGCGGGATCACACAGGCTGAATCGCCGGAATGGACGCCGGCCAGCTCGATGTGCTCCATGACGGCCGGTATATACACGTCGGTGCCGTCCGAGAGGGCGTCAGCCTCGCACTCTAGCGCCTCCTGAAGGAAACGGTCGAGCAGCAGCGGCCGGTCTGGCGTCACCCCCACGGCCTTGTCGACATACTCGCGCAGCATCGGCTCGTCGTAGATGACCTCCATGCCGCGTCCGCCCAGCACGAAGGATGGGCGGATCATGAGCGGGTAGCCGATACGGTTGGCGACAGCGACAGCCTCATCAAAAGTGGCGGCCATACCCGATTCGGGCATGGGTATTTCCAGCCGCTCCATCATGTGGCGGAAGAGGTCGCGGTCTTCGGCGATGTCGATTGAATCGATGGATGTGCCGAGAATCTTCACGCCGGCCTCTGACAGCTCGCGGGCGATGTTGAGCGGGGTCTGGCCGCCGAACTGCACGATTACGCCTTCGGGCTTCTCCGCCTCATAAATCTGCAGCACGTCCTCCAGTGTCACCGGCTCGAAGTAGAGCTTGTCGGAGGTGTCGTAGTCGGTCGAGACGGTCTCGGGGTTGCAGTTGACCATGATTGTCTCGTATCCGGCCTCCTTCATGGCTAAGACGGCATGCACGCAGCAGTAGTCGAACTCGATGCCCTGTCCGATGCGGTTGGGGCCGCCTCCCAGGATCATGACCTTCTTGGCGTTGCCGCTCGCGGCGCACTCGTTGGCTTTGCCGTTGTAGGACGAATAAAAATAATTGGCGTCTTCCACGCCGCTGACCGGCACCGGATGCCAAGTCTCGCGGACGCCCAGATCAATGCGCCGCAGGCGGATGCTCTTCTCTTTGATGCCGATGATCTTGGCGAGATACTTATCGGAAAAACCGTCTTTCTTGGCCCGTATCAGCAGGTCGTCGGGCGGCATTGAGCCTTTGTAGCGCAGGATTTTCTCTTCGATGTCCACAAGCTCGCGCATCTGCCCGACAAACCAGGGTTTCACGCCGGTCAGGGTGAATATCTGCTCGTCGTCGGCGCCTTTGCGCAGCGCCTCGTACATGATGAAGTGGCGTTCGCTGTTGGGAACGCGCAGCATGTCTAAAAGTTCAGCGAGGCTCCTGCGGTTAAAGTCTTTGGCGAATCCCAATCCATGCCTGCCGTTCTCGAGGGCGCGGATGGCCTTCTGGAAAGTCTCCTTGTAAGTTTTGCCGATCGCCATCACCTCGCCGACGGCCTTCATCTGTGTTCCCAGCTTATCCTCGACCCCGCGGAACTTCTCGAACGCCCAACGCGCGAACTTGATCACGATGTAATCGCCGGACGGGGTGTACTTGTCCAGTGTGCCGTCGCGCCAGTAGGGTATCTCGCGCAGTGTGCAACCGCTGGCCAGCTTGGCCGAAATCAGAGCGATCGGGAACCCCGTTGCTTTTGATGCCAGCGCGGACGAGCGCGAGGTGCGAGGGTTGATCTCGATGATCACGATGCGGCCAGATTTCGGATCGTGAGCAAACTGCACATTTGTGCCGCCGATCACGCCGATAGACTCGACGATCCTGAAGGCGTAATCCTGCAGGCGTTCCTGCACAGCTTTGTCGACGGTCAACATCGGCGCGGAGCAGAAAGAGTCGCCGGTGTGGACGCCCATGGGGTCGATATTCTCGATAAAGCAGACAGCGACCATCTTGTTGTCGGCGTCGCGCACGACCTCGACCTCAAGTTCTTCCCAGCCCAGCACTGATTCTTCGATCAGGCACTGGTGGGTCAGAGAAGCTTCCAGGCCGCGGTTGACGATCGTGCGCAGCTCCTCGACATTATAGACGAGACCGCCGCCGGTGCCGCCCATGGTGTATGCGGGGCGCACGACAACGGGATAGCCGAGTTTTGCGGCGACGTTTTCGGCGTCCTCCAGCGTATAAATGATCTCGCTAAGGGGCGTTTCGATGCCGAGTTTGGCCATCGTGTCCTTGAAAATCTGACGATCCTCGCCGCGCTCGATCGCGTCCAGGTTCACGCCGATGACCTTGACCCCGTATTTTTCCAGAATGCCTTTTTTTGCGAGTTCGATCGAGAGGTTCAGGCCCGTCTGTCCGCCGAGGTTGGGCAGCAGCGCGTCGGGACGCTCTTTGGCAATGATCTGCTCCAGACGTTCGGCGTTCAGCGGTTCGATATAGGTAGCGTCGGCCATGACCGGATCGGTCATGATGGTGGCGGGGTTGGAGTTTACCAGGACAATTTTATAACCGCATTCGCGAAGCGCCTTACAGGCCTGAGTGCCTGAATAATCGAATTCGCACGCCTGTCCGATCACGATCGGGCCGGAGCCGATGATCAGAACCTTCTCAATGTCGTCACGCCGCATAAATAGTGCCTGGCCTTTCTTTTGCATAGACCGCCACTGAACGGGCCAACCCGGTCAGAGTGTCTATGCGCGCAGTCGGGCTGATAAAATGGCAGGTTTGCCCGCGTCCGTCAAGCAAAAGCCCCTTGATAAAACGGATTGTAATGCGGGCGCGGTGGGGTTAGAATAAACGGCATGAATATTAAATCAGGTGTTTTTGCGGCTTCGGTCGCTTTGCTGGCGGTTGCCGGTTGCGGCAAAAAAGAGCAGGCATCGGACAAGGATTTGTCCGGCGGGCCGTCTTTCAAAATGACATACAGCGTGTTTTTCCCGCCCACGCACGTGCAGGCCAAGCTTGCCAAAGAGTGGGCCGAGGAGATCAAGGCGCGATCTGGCGGGCGTCTTGAGATAACGGTGTTTTCCGGTGGCGCTCTGACCAAGGCTGACCAGTGCTACCAAGGTGTCGTGGACGGCATTTCGGACATCGGCATGAGCGCCTTCGCGTATACGCGCGGACGTTTTCCTTTGCTGGAAGGGCTGGATTTGCCGTTGGGTTATCCTGACGGGCTGAGCGCAACGCGCATAGTGAACGATCTGACGGCGAAATACGTTCCGGCCGAAACCAAGGATGTAAAAATCTTGTACGTGCACGCGCACGGGCCGGGGATTTTGGCATCCAAACGTCCGGTGGGACGGCTTGAGGACATGAAGGGCCTGAAGGTCAGGGCCACCGGATTCTGCTCGAAGATTGTTGAGAGTCTGGGCGGGGCGCCGGTCAGCATGCCGCAGGGCGAGACATACGAGGCGCTGCAGAAAGGGGTTGTGGACGCTACCTTCTGCCCGGTCGAGACGCTGAAAGGGTGGAAGCAGGGCGAGGTCATAACCTGTGTGACGGACTCAAAGTGCGTCGGCTACACAACTTCTTTCTTTGTGGCCATGAACCGGCAGAAATGAG
>JAQWAM010000141.1 GCA_028707675.1 Kiritimatiellia bacterium
GTCTGATGCGTTTCCACGGCGACCGTCTTTTGATTCATGCTGCGGTCATCATGCCCACGCACGTTCACGCGCTGATCGAACCGCTACCACTAACAATGGCAGGCAAGAATGCCTGCCCCACCTTGCCTTACCACAAGCTCTCGGCAGGCAAGAATGCCTGCCCCACCTTGCCCTACCACAAGCTCTCGGATTTGCTCCATGGTATCAAGGGTGCCAGCGCACGCGCGGCAAGCAAGATCCTCGGCACGACCGGCACGGCCTTCTGGATGGACGAATCGTACGACCACATCGAGCGCAACGAAAAACAATACCGCCATTTTCTCCACTACATTCAAGAGAACCCCGTCAAAGCCAGATTACCGAGCGACGAATACTGGATAGCATTCAATGTGGCCACCCAAGGTGAGGCTGGCATTCCTGCCTGCCAAGATGCGCAGACACCCAATGTGGGGCAGGCATTCCTGCCTGCCGTGTCGGATACGCATGCACCCAATGTGGGGCAGGCATTCCTGCCTGCCAGCACGTGCTGCTGGAAGACCCGGATGTCGTGGCGCGGGTGCGGGCCGATCCGCGCTCGTTTCTGGACAGCCTCACGCTCCCCGTCATTCTCGACGAGATGCAGAACGCGCCCGAGCTGTTCGCCTACGTGCGCACCCGAATCGACCGGCATCCGGAGCGCAAAGGGCAGTGGCTGCTCACAGGCTCGCAGGAGGCGCCGCTGATGAAGGGCGTCACCGAGTCCATGGCGGGCCGCGCGGCGGTCTTCTCGCTGCTGCCGTTCTCCGCCGAGGAGACGCCGGGCATGACCCTGCGGCTCGGCGGCTTCCCCGAGGTGCAGGCCGCGCCCGGCGCGGCGGACATCTGGTTCCGCTCGTACGTGCAGACCTATCTCGAACGAGACGTGCGCGCCGTCACCTCGATCCGCGACCTTGCGACCTTCCGCCGCTTCATGGGGCTGCTCGCCAGCCGCTGCGGCCAGATGCTCAACAAGACCGACCTGGCCGCGCCGCTGGGGGTGAGCGTGCCCACCCTCACCCAATGGCTGAGCATTCTGGAGGTCACCGGGCAGATCATCCTGACGCCGCCCTATTACGAGAATTTCGGCAAGCGGATCGTCAAAACCCCCAAGGTCTATTTCACGGACTCGGGGCTGGCGGCCGCGCTGCTGGGAATCCGAGACGACGCGGATCTGGCCGCCTCGCCTTTCCGCGGGGCGCTGTTCGAGGGGCTGGTCGCCTCGGAGATCGTCAAACACCGCCTGAACCGGGGGCAGGAGCGGGGGCTGTACACCTTCCGCGACCGCCAGGGGCTGGAGGTTGATTTCGTGGTGGGGGGGTCATTAGGGTCGTAATTTGACATTAGACATTGGCAAACAAAATGCCTTATTCTAAAGCAATATTCCTCGTCTCCGCCGCCAAATCCCTCAAAGAAAACGCCACCCAATAACCCACGCGCCCCGCCGTCCTGTGCGGTGCGCTCACGCGCCCGCCCCTTGTCCCGATCCCCGCGTCTTGGCTCCTAGGTCCCCGCTCAATGCCGCCCCGCCACTCTTCACTCTTCCCTCTTCACTCTTCCCTCTCTTTTTACCCTCGCCATTGCGGCCCTGTCCCCAGGCCGCAATAAACACCGGCCCCCTCGCACCTGTAAAGTTCCGCCGGAGTCTCTCCGGTTGCCTCCCCAAAATCCGTTTGCTTATCAGCCCCGAGGCCGTTAACTTTGTCGACAGACCCCCCGGCCTGTCAGCCCGAAGGAACCGCCCATGATTAAAGTCTACTCATCGCCTTACATCGCCGATTGCGACCAGCTCCGCATGTCCCTTTCGTCAGCGGGAATCCCTAAGGCGGCAGGTTATTACTTACCAGTGTACTTGTTTTCCAAAAATCGGCTTGTGGCGGTCCCAGGCCGGGGCAAACGGGATTATTCAGGGTATTATTTAAGTATTATTTAACTTACATCCAATTAGGTGTATTTTGAACAAATGACGGGAAACGCGAAAATCAGGTCATAACCACATAAAACGAAAAAACCCCAGTAAAACGCATGTTTTATGGGGGTTGAAGATGGTGGCAAGGATCGGGATCGAACCGATGACACGCGGATTTTCAGTCCGCTGCTCTACCAACTGAGCTACCTCGCCACAAAAGGGACGCATGCCTTGATAAGTCAAAAAACGTGCGTGTAATTTAGATAAACAAACCGCGCCTGTCAATGCCGTTTATCAGGATGAACACCAAAACAGTTGATTCGCGCCCTCGCGCCAGCAGTCCGCATTTGCTAATTGCCCGTGTGGTCATGCGCCGTTATACTGAAAGATGTTGCTTAGAGAAAGGTTTTAACTATGTCATATATCGAGCGCATTTTCGCTAACCCGTACAATCGCACGCTGGATGTCGAGGTCTTGGGCGAGTGCAAGATCGAGTCGCCGATACGCAACCGTGAATTCATCGACAGTAACGAGCGCATCTTGATCACCGAGAACGCGTCGATCCTCAAGCAGATCACCGGCAGCATGAAGGCGCCGCCTTCATTCGAGCGCGCCGGGCCGCGACGCAAGATCTTCCACGACCCTTCGTGGAGCCGTGTCGGCATCGTCACCGCCGGCGGCCTCTGCCCTGGCCTCAACCATGTCATAAAAGGGCTGGTCGAAATTTTGATGTTTGATTACGGCATCAAGACCATCTACGGCATACGATACGGTTACGCCGGCCTCATACCGCGCTTCGGTTATAAACCGCTCATGCTGGACACCGACAATGTTGACACGATCCACGAGCACGGCGGCACGATGCTGGGTTCTTCGCGCGGCCAGCAGGATACCGGCGAGATCGTCGACACCTTGGCGCGAATGAACATCAACCTGCTTTTTTGCATCGGCGGCGACGGTTCTCTGCGCTGCGCCCGCGAAGTGGCGGACGAGTGCAAGAAACGCAAGCTGTCGATCAGCGTCGTCGGCATACCCAAGACCATCGACAACGACCTGCAGTTCGTTGGACGAAGCTTCGGCTTTGAAACCGCGGTCGCCGAGGCCACCCAGATAATCAAGGCCGCCCACACCGAAGCCAAAGGCACCTTTAACGGCATCGGCCTGGTCAAGCTGATGGGACGCGATTCGGGTTTCATCGCCGCCTACGCCACCCTCGCCAACCCCGTGGTGAATTTCTGCCTGATTCCCGAGCTGGACTTCGAGATGGACGGACCGCACGGCCTGCTTTCCGCGCTGACCTGCCGCTTCGAGCGGTTTAAAGACCATGCCGTTATCGTGGTGGCCGAAGGCGCCGGACAACGCCACATAAAAGATTCCGACGTGAAAAAGGACCTTTCCGGCAATGTGCTCAAGAAGGATATCGGCGAATACCTGCGCCAACGCATCACCGCCCACTTTAAGCAGAGCAAGATGATCGCCTCAGTGAAGTACTTCGATCCCAGCTACACCGTCCGCAGCGTGCCTGCCAAGGGTACCGACGCGATCCGCTGCTACATGCTTGCGCGTAATGCCGTGCATGCCGCCATGGCCGGACGCACCAACTGCGTGGTGGGCAACCAGGACGACTGGTACACGCTGGTCCCGATCAAGCTGGCCACCATCGAACGCCAGAAGGTTAACCTCAACAGTGACCTTTGGCGCGCCGTGCTGGACGCCACCGGTCAGACGCTCTATTTCGAGGGCGGCAAGAACGGCGCCTGCCCGCAAGAGAACGGAAATGTGCCGTGACAAAACCTGCAGAGTCCTCCGTGAAAAATTGCGCCGTTGTCGGCATTGTCGGACGCACCAACTCCGGAAAGTCCACTCTGCTTAACCGCATCGTCGGCGAGAAGGTCAGCATCGTCAGTCCGGTGGCCCAAACCACACGCAATACCGTTCGGGGTATCCTGACCGAACCGCGCGGACAGTTGGTCTTCATCGACACCCCGGGCCTGCACAAGTCGGAAAGCGCGCTGGGCACCCTGATGAACCGCATGGCACGGCAGGCCTCAGCCGGCGTGGACATCCTGACGGTCGTTTTCGACGGCGGGGAACGCCCGCACCTGGAAGACGACGGCTGGATGCGGCGCGCTCTGTATGCCGAACAACCGGTGATCTTCGTCCTCAACAAGAACGACTGTAATCCGTTTTACGAGGCCGCCTTCAAGGACATGTGGACTGCCATCCAAGACGAAAAACAAATTACCCGTGAAGTGTCTTGGATCAAAACTTCGGCTATCAAGGCATCAGGCACTGCTGAACTGATGCAGCAGCTTTTCGCGTTGGCCAAACCTTCACCTGATTACCTGTTCCCGGACGATGTCGTGACTGACTATCCGCGCAAACTGGCGATCGCGGACGTGATCCGCGAGAAATTCCTAGCGCGTCTGCGTGAGGAGGTGCCGCATGAAATGGGCGTCAAGGTCGACCACATCGACGAGAGCCCTGACAAATGGATTGTGCAGGCTACAGTTTACGTTAACCGGCCCTCGCAAAAAGGCATCGTGATCGGACCCAAAGGCCGCACGCTCAAATATGTGCGCCACTGCGCGGAACCGGAACTCTCCGAAATCTTCGGCGTCAAAGTCAGCTTGGAATTGTGGGTCAAGATCGAGAAGGCCTGGATGAAGAATTTCTGGCTGCTCCAGCAGATGGGCTATGCCGGCAAGATGTGATTGAAAAGCGAATTCGGCTTAATTACGAAACAGGCATTATGAAAGAGAAAACATGGCTTCTGATGCTGGCGCTGTGCTGCGCCTGCACCACCTTGATAGCTGACAACCTCACGCAGCTTTTCAGTGAGCCTCCCGCCTCGACCGAGCCTTACATGTACTGGTACTGGCTGAACAACAACGTCAGCGCAAGCGGCATCACCGATGACCTTATGGCCATGCGTCAGGCTGGCGTCGGCGAGGCCTTCATAGGGCATGTCGTGAGCGACGGCATACCCGAGGGCAAAGTGCCGATACTCAGCCCGGAATGGTGGAGCCTGGTTGAACACGCGGTGCGCGAAGGCGAGCGCATCGGCGTGCGCGTGGGCATGTTCAACGGACCGGGCTGGAGCCAGTCCGGAGGACCCTGGATCAAACCAGAACAAAGCATGCGCTATCTGGTCAGCGCCGAGACACGGGTCGAAGGCGGCACGACCTTCAGCGGCAACCCCGCCCGGCACGACAAGGCCATTCAGGACGTGGCCCTGATCGCCTATCCCCTGCCCTCTCCGCATCTTGGCCACGTGCGCCCGTCACGCGTCGTTTGCAACCCAGATGTCGC
>JAQWAM010000142.1 GCA_028707675.1 Kiritimatiellia bacterium
CGCTGCTCAAACGGAAATTTCGGGGCGGTGCAGATTCACGGCGGCCACCACAACACCGTCGACAACAACCTTTTCGTGGATTGCCGCTACGGCGTCAGTTTCACGCCCTGGGGGCAAAAACGCTGGTGTCAGTATCTCGCGAGTGACCGCGGCGCAGCTTTGACGCTCACCAACGTGAACGTCCGGGTTCAGCCCTATAAAAAACGCTATCCGGAATTGGCCGACCTTGGTGTTAAAGCCGACGCCAACAGCGTGTGGCGCAACCTTTTTGCCGGTTCCGAAAAAAAACTGCACAAGCAACCGCCGCAGACCGACACATGGGGCAACCGGCGAATCGATGCGTTTAACGCCCTGCAGGATTCCTGCGTTGACACGGCTTTCCGCGCGCCGCATGTCGATATGGCAGGACTTTATGCGGATCCCATGCGCGCCGCGGAGTGAACCTATCCGCAAAAGCTATAGTAAAAAAGGTTAAAGCATGAGCTATTTGATCCTGTTTTTCAACATTCTGACGCTGTTCTTCTGGGTCCGGCTCTGGTCAGCCCCGGCCCGGGAGTTTTATTTTAACCCTTTTCTGTCGGGCACCGTCAAGCTGACAGACTCCGTTCTGTCTTTTCTCCGGCCTGTGCTTTACATGCCCGCGCAGGCCGCGGCTTTTTGCGTCATGCTTTTCCTCGTTGTATTCAAGACCGTGGCGCTCTACCGCCTGAATGTCGGTTGGGGCATAACGGTCGGCACCTATTTCAATTTCTCGCCGCCCGCCACCGCCAATCCAGCCGTTGCGATCCTGTTTTTCAGCTTCATGCAGACAGCCATGTTCATCATACGGCTGTGGACCGTGTACCTGCTGGTCAGGCTGATCACCCCGGCTTTTCGCAAGTCACGCGCCCTGGAGGCGCTGGGATTTTTCTGCCGCCCCTTCTCATGGACGCCCTTCGCCCTGCAGCCGCTGGCGCTGTTGGCGCTGCACGGCGCGATAGCCCTGATTCTGACCCGGACCGGCGGTCTGGGTATAACCCCCCATCCGTTGGGCGAGCCGCGCGCTGCCGCCGTTTCACCCTTCCTGCAAGGGTCCATCGCGCTGCAGTTGCTGAAGACCGGCTGGCTGGCGGCGCTCTCGGTCGCTGACGGGCTGATGCTGCTGACCCGCTGCCTGTTCGCGCTGATACTCGGCAACCTGCTGTCGGCTATCACACGGGCTCAGGGGCTGAGCCTGATATGCGGCGAGGGCGTCGAGATGCTGCTGGGCCGTTTCGCGCGGCGCGGCGCGGCAGGCATGGGTTTCGATTTCACACCTCTGATATTTTTCTTCGTGGTCGACCTGCTGTACAACAGCATATGCCAGGCCCTGCTACGTCTAATCCATTCGCCGATGTTCAACTGAGCGGGCAAAGCCCGAACCCCGATTTCATCTCACATAAAGTCACAAAGGATTAAAACGACAGTATCACCCTTCGTGCCCTTAGTGGCTTTGTGTTAGAAACAACTTGTTTTTATCAACGTTCCAGATGGTTAAGGCGCTAACATGAAATGGTTGATTGAAGCAAAAGACGGATGTGTCATCACGGTCAAGGTCACGCCGCGCGCCGCCAAGTCGGAAATCTTAGGAGCAGAGTCTGAATGGCTGCGCGTGCGCGTCAAAGCCCCGCCGGTGGACGGCAAAGCCAACACCGCGCTGATTGCGCTTTTCGCGGATGTGTTGGGTTTACACAAACGCAGCGTATCCGTGGTAGCCGGCCAGACCGCGCGCCTCAAACGCGTGCGCGTGGACGGAGTCACAGCCGACGAAGTGTCAAAAATTATGTCGTGACCCGCAACAAGGGCTTGCATATCGGAGTGAAATGCGGCATTATAGCGCGACTTTTTTTAGAAGGAACGACATCGGAGGTTTTTTCATGGGCACAGGCCGCACACTCAACAAACATCCCCGCACACGCCCCATCAAGAGCCCGAGCGAGAAAAGGCGGCGCTCCAAGGTTCAGCGCGTGCGCTTGGTCAAATTAGGCGTGGATGCCGAAACCGTCGCCAAGATGCAGCCGGAGACCGTCCGCAAGATGATCCTTAAGCCGGCCAAAGTTGAAAAACGGCTTGCGGCTAAAGCTGTCTGACGACACGAGCGCACAGTCGCTTGACAGTCGAAATCCTAATGCCTAATTCTCGCCCGGGCTCGTCCCGGGCGATGCTGCGTCTCGGTAGACTGCTTCCAATGCTCCGACCATTTCAGAAAGCGTGTGCCTATCCAGACTAGCGCGGGCGTGCCGCGCCAGACTTTCACGCAGCCCTGCGTCGCGCAACAGCCGCAACAGTCCGTCGCAAAGCGATTCCGCGCTGCCGGGATCGGTCAGTATGCCGTTCACGCCGTCTTCGATCAGGTCGCATATGCCGCCCGCGCGCGCCGCCACCACCGGCACACCGGCCTGAAAAGCCTCCAGCACCACGTAAGGGCACCCCTCCCAAAGCGACGGCACCGCCACAACATCCATCTGGCGCATCATCGTCACGGCCTCGCCCTGCGCATAAGCGCCCGCCAGCCGCACATGCGGTGACAAGCCTGCACACCGGATTTTTTCAGACAGTTTCGGTGCCAGTTCACCGTCGCCATAAAAATTGAAAACCGTTTGAGGGATGTGCGCGGCCACGTCCGCCGCCGCATCCAGCAAAGTGTCTGGCGATTTCTGCGGAGAAAGCCGCCCGAAAAAACCGACCTGCAATACTCCGTACTCGCGGATCATAACCTCACCCGCGTCACAGGGCGCCACACCGTTCCGGATCAGCCGCACGCGTCCCGGCGCATAACCAATAGACAATGCCGCCTGGCACTCCTCGGCGGAAACAGCTATTAACAAGCGTGTCCAGCCCGCCAGGACGCTTTCAACCAGCCGGTATAAACGGCGTGAAATGCGGCCGCAGCGCATCAGAAACGACAGGCCGTGCGGAGTGTATACCACCGGAGCACCGCAAAGACGCCCGGCCAAGCGCGCCAGCGCTCCGGCCTTGGAACTGTGCGCGTGCACCACATCCGGACGCGCTGCCCGGACGCAGGCCACCAGCCGGAAAAGGCTCATCAGATCGCGGAAAGGCGCGATGCCGCGCTGCATCGGAATCTCGCGCACCGTGATCCCGCGAGCCGCGTAGCCTGCCAAATCCCGGCGGAAATCCGGGTCGCGCATGCAGGATACGGCCATCTCCAAGTGAAATTCCGCCGGATCGAGCGTCGCGGCCAGATCCCGTAAATGCCGACGGGCGCCTCCCTCTGTCGCCTCAATGACCTGTAATACACGGATCACACCAATCAACCTCCGAACGGCACCGGGAACGGACTGCGGGAGCCGCGCCGAAAAAATATTCCCGGCTGGCTTGATACCAGCGCGTGAATAAGATAATATGAAATGCTTTCTAACTAAGCAAAAGAAAATAGGTAGACGACTATGCCAGTGATTTTGGGCTTGCCCAAAGGGAGTTTGCAAGAAGCGACCTTCAACATGTTGCGAAAAGCCGGCTTTAGCATTAAAGCCGACGCGCGTTCTTACGTGCCCCGTGTTGACGATCCTGACCTGCAGTGCCGACTGATCAGGCCGCAAGAGATCTCACGTTATGTCGAACTTGGGCTGCTCGATGCGGGCATAACCGGGTTCGACTGGATTTACGAGAACAACTCGGATGTGCGTGAGGTCGCCGAGATGTGTTACTCGAAAGCCACATCGCGCCCGGTGCGCTGGGTGTTGGCCGTGCCCAACAGCTCGACTATACAGAGCGTCAAAGATCTCAATGGCAAACGCATCGCCACCGAAGCTGTAGGTCTGACGCGCCGTTACCTTGAACAGCACGGAGTCGAGGCCGAGGTGGAGTTCTCGTGGGGCGCCACTGAGGTCAAAGCGCCCGAGTTGGTGGACGCGATCGTTGAACTGACCGAGACCGGCTCTTCGCTACGCGCCAATGACCTGCGCATCGTCGACACGATCCTGACCTCCACCACCCGGTTGATCGCCAACCGCAAGGCTTGGGAAGTCGCTGAAAAACGCGCAAAGATCACGCAGATCGCCATGCTGCTGCAAGGCGCGCTGGCCGCCGAGGCGCGCGTCCTGCTCAAACTGAACGTGCCTTCCGACAAACTGGATGAGATCACGGCGATACTGCCGTCGCTGCACGCCCCTACAGTAAACAAGCTGCATAACGCGGAGTGGTACGCTGTCGAGTCCGTGGTGGAAGAGAAGGTCGTGCGCGACATCATCCCCCCGTTGCGCTCTGCGGGCGCGGAAGGAATTATCGAGCTTCCTTTGAACAAAGTCATTTTTTGAACAAAAACCGTGTCGGCGCCTGACACAGGCGCCAGCACAATCAGGAGAAAAAACGTGGGTTCCATAAAGAAAAAACGCCGTGCAAAGATGGCTAAGCACAAATACCGCAAACGCATTAAATCTCAGCGCCACAAAAACAAGTAGGCCGACGCGGCGTCACGCGTTCCCCGCAAGCTGGTCTCGACCTCTTACGGGATTTCTTTTGACTTGCCGTGCCGGGCTCGCCCGGCACGGATGAATGTTTTAATCAGCAGGAGCAAAATTATGCTGCCTATACGGCTACCTTTAGGGCGGCGTTCAGCGAGAACATGTTTTGTCCTGTTTCTCTTTTTTTTCGCGGCTCTTTTCTCGGGTTGCGTTTTTCGCAATGCGGCCAATGGCCCTCCGTCCTTCGCGCTGCATGAAAAGGAGTCACTCCAGGCAGGCGCCGTGGCGCTGTATGCTCAAGGCATGATGCTGGAGGCGGGTGGCGACGGCAGTGACACTAACGCCGCTAAAGACGCGGCGCTTATTGCGTTCCGTCACGCCGCGACACTTGACCCCGACAACCCCAAGATTGCCGCGGCAATCGCCCAGCACCTTTTGGACCGTGAACGGTTTGACGATGCGCTGGAAACTTTGGAACGGTTCCTGCTGCGCGATGATGAAGCGCTGGAATTGCGGCTGGCCGCCGCCCGTGTGGCCGACGCCGCCGACAGGCCAGCCGATGCCGCCCGGCACTGCCGGGCCCTGCTCGACGCCCATCCCGAGGATCGCGAACTGGCCCGGGCGCTGATCCGCCTGTATTTCCTCTCCGAACAGACCGACCGCGCGTTAGACCTGATGCGGGAACAGAACAAGCGCTTCAAAGATAACGACAGCACGCTCCTTCCCGCGCAATGGGCCGCGCATTTCAGCCGCGATCCCGAACAACAAGACACC
>JAQWAM010000143.1 GCA_028707675.1 Kiritimatiellia bacterium
CCCCCGTCCGTGTAAAGCTGTTCATGCGTACCGCGTTCCACGATCCGTCCCTTCTCCATTACCAGAATCATACGGGCATTGCGTATCGTGCTCAAGCGGTGGGCGATGGCAAAGGTCGTGCGGTTGGCCATCAGCTTGTTGATAGCGTCCTGCACCAGGCGCTCCGTCACGGTATCAAGCGCGCTGGTGGCCTCGTCCAACACCAGTATCGGCGGATTTTTAAGGATCGCGCGCGCGATAGCCACCCTCTGCCGCTCGCCTCCGCTAAGGGCAAACCCTTTCTCGCCGACCACGCGGTCATAACCTTCAGGATGCGCCGCAATGAAATCGTGGGCGTTGGCCATTTTGGCGGCCTCAATCACCTGCTCGCGAGTGGCGTCCGGCGAACCATAGGCGATGTTGTTCGCGACCGTGTCGTTGAAAAGCACCGTCTCTTGGGTGACCACTCCGATCAGACGGCGCAGGTCCGCTATGTCAATCCGGTCAAGCTCCGTCCCGTCCATGGTGACTCGTCCGGAGAGCGGGTCGCAAAAACGCGCCAGCAAAGCCGCCAGCGTGGTCTTGCCCGCCCCCGTGCCGCCGACAACAGCCACAACCGCGCCGCGGGGAATTTCAAAGGACACATCCTTGACCGCGAACTCTGCCCCGGAGCCGTACGTGAAGCTGACATCTTCGAAACGGACACTGCTTTCAAACCCGTCTTTGCGCACCGGATCCGCCGCCATCGGCAGGCTCATGTCCGTATCCAACAAAGAGAACACGCGCGCCAAAGCCGCCCTGCCGCGCTCGATCTGCGCCTGCACTTTCCCGAGCTGCTTCATGGGCCGGTAAGCCACAAAGAACGGCACCAGCAGCGGCGTGATATCCTGCAACTCGATCTCCCTGAAGAAGCAGTACACCACAAACACGAAGATCAGCGATATGCCGACACACTCCACCGCCGGCGTTATCAGCAGTTCCAGCCTGATGGCGCGCAACACGCTTTTAACATAAAAGCGGTTGACATCCCTGTACTTTTCGATCTCATACTCCTCGGTGTGGTAGGCCTTGACCACCCGGATGCCGGTGAGGTTCTCGTGTATCTTGGAGGAAATGAAGGAGATGCGCCGCAGAACCTTGCGCGACCACTTGCGCACCATCGCCCCCAAGAAGGCCATAGGCACCAACAGCAAGGGAAACCCGATCAGCACCAGCACCAGCGTCTCGATCATGTTGTTGTTGACCGCGAAGTAAATGACATACCCCACCGCCACAAAAATCTCAAAAGGCGCCCGGCACAAATCCGCCACGGTGTGCGAAATAACATGGTCGATGTGCTGCGGGTCGGTCGTGCAGCGGCTCATGAGCTGCCCCACGTCCGTCCGCGCGAAAAACTGCAGCGACTGCTTCTGCAGGTGGCGGAACAAATCCACCCGGAAATCCTGCACCACCTTGGTGCCCACCCAACGCAGACAATAATGGTTAAGGTACATGGTCACCATTTTCACCAGCATGACCAGCGGCACGACCAAAAAGGTTATCAGCAAAAGCTCCCCGGTCATGTGACCGTGCGCGTCGCGAAAACTGATGCCGGCACGGTTGGCGTAGCCTTCCACTTTCCCGAACCAGGAAGGCAGCTTGCCGCGCCGCAACGACCCTTTTTTACCGGCTGCCGGCTCTTGCGCCCCTGCGGCAGACAACCCCGGCACCGTATTATTGGCAGGCGCCGCGACGCTCTCCGCCGCCTCCGCCTTGTGGTGCCCGTCGTCGTTATCCTCAATGGCCTGGACTTGACGGAGAATCGGCTGGATCACCTGAAAGATCGGCACCCATGACCCGGCCGTGATCGAGCCTGCCAGCAATCCGACAATCAGGCGCACCCGGTATTTGCGGGCATAACGGTACAGTCTGCCGTACGCCTCCTTGGCCGTGTACTCTTTGTCGAAAAATTCGGGCATGTGTTCTCTCTAAACGGAATCGATGTAACGCTCGGCTTCCAGCGCGGCCATGCAGCCGGATCCGGCCGCGGTCACCGCCTGCTTGTAAAATCGATCCTGCACATCACCCGCGGCAAACACTCCCGGCACTGAAGTTCGCGTCCGCTCCGCAACAATGTAGCCTTCAGCGTCCGTCTCCAATTGGCCTGACAGAAAAGCTGTGTTGGGCACGTGACCGATGGCGATGAAAACGCCCTGCACATCAATTTCCGAAAACGCGCCGCTCTTGACATTTCTGAGACGCAGCCCTGTGACCTGCCCTCCGTCGCCCAAAACCTCTTCCACCACCGAATCCCAGACCACATCGATCTTGTCCGAAGCCAGGACGCGGTCAGCCATGATCTTGGAAGCCCGGAACTGGTCGCGGCGGTGTACCACGGTCACCCTTTCAGCCATGCGCGACAAATACAGGGCGTCCTCCATCGCGGTGTCCCCGCCGCCGACCACCGCCACACGCTGGCCTTTGAAAAAAGCGCCGTCGCATGTGGCGCAAGCCGAAACGCCTTTGCCCATCAGCTTTTTCTCGGAATCCAGCCCCAGATACCGCGCGCTGGCTCCGGTGGCCACGATAACCGCGCGGGCCTCAATCTCGCCGCTAATGCCGGTCTTTACCTTCTTGACGTCTCCGGACAACTGGCAAGCTTCAACCTCGTCCATCATTACCCGGACGCCCAGACGCTCCGCCTGCTTGCGCATGGTCTCTACCAGCAGAGTCCCGTCAACCGGGCTCTCGAACCCCGGATAGTTCTCGACGTCCGTCGTCTGCGTAAGTTGCCCGCCCGGCTGCATTCCGCTCACCAGCACCGGCGCCAAATTGGCCCGCGCCGCGTATATCGCGGCAGTGTAGCCGGCCGGCCCGCTGCCGATAATCACCACGTTTTCCATACAGCCCCTTCCGTAAACCTGTTTTATCTCACACAAAGGCACAACGGGCACAAAGGATACTTCATAATTAATCTTTTCCTCCTTTGCGCCCTTCGTGGCTTTGTGTGATAAACAATTTGATTTTTTTTGTCGTTGTCGATCCGAAAACTTTACGTATACCGTAGAACCTCGTCAACCGTGGTGTATCCGTCCAGCACGTTCCTGATTGCGTCCTCGCGCAAAGTCCGCATGCCCAGCTCCCGCGCGCGCTCACGGATAAAAAGGGTCGGACGCCGCTCGTTGATCAGGTCGCGGATCGGGTCAGTGATGCGCAGATATTCAAAGACTCCTTTGCGCCCCTTGTAGCCGGTGCCGTTGCACTTGGAGCAGCCGCGCCCGTAATAAAACGAGCGGTTGCCGACATCCGCGCGCTTAAGCTCCATGCGCTGCAAGGTCTCGTCGTCCGGCATATAGGCCTCTTTACAGTTAAGGCAAATCGTGCGCACAAGCCTCTGCCCCAGCACCGCCTCCAGTGTGGAGGCGATCAGATAAGGCGCCACGTTCATGTCGCACAAACGCGTCACCGCGCCGGACGCGTCATTGGTGTGCAGCGTGCTGAACACAAGATGCCCCGTCAACGAAGCCTGCACAGCGATTTCCGCCGTCTCCAGATCGCGGATTTCGCCGATCATCATGATGTCGGGGTCTTGACGCAAGAACGCGCGCAGCACCTTCGCGAAGGTGTTGCCTGAGCTGGGGTTGATCTGAACCTGAACAATCCCGTCCATGTCGTATTCGACCGGCTCCTCGGCCGTCAGCAGCTTAGAGTCGATCTTGTTGATCATCCGCAAGCACGAGTAAAGGGTCGTGGTCTTGCCTGAACCGGTCGGGCCGGTCACGATGATGATCCCGTTGGGTTTCTCGATGTCCATCGTCAAAGCCTCATAGACATCCTCGGGCAGCCCGACATTTTCCAGATCCAGAGACACCACGCTGCGGTCCAGCACACGAAGCACCACGCTTTCACCGTGCGCGGTGGGCAGGCAGGAGACACGCAGATCCACCGAATGCCCGGCCACCGTCAGGGAGATGCGGCCGTCTTGCGGCACCCTGCGCTCGGCGATATTCAATCCGGACATGACTTTTATGCGCGAGATGATCGGCAGCGCCAAGCGCCGCGGCGGCGGCGACATCTCATACAGAGCCCCGTCAACACGGTAGCGGATCTTGAAATCCGTCTCGAACGGCTCGAAGTGTATGTCCGAGGCGCGGTCGGTCACAGCCTGATACAGCACCAGGTTCACAAACCGGATCACCGGCGCGGCGGCAGCGGCCGACTCAAGGCTCTTGTCGTCGGTGTCATCGACATTCAATGAGGTGTCAAGAGCCAGATCCGACTCCAGACTGTTGAGCATGTCTGAAACCGTCGCGCTGTCATCGCCGTAATACTCCACCACGCGCTCTTTGACATCTTTCTCGCGCGCCATCACAAACTGCACGTCCCGGGTCAGTACAAACATCAGCTCGTCCATCACATGCGGGTCGATCAGGTCGCACACGGCCAGCGTGATAGTGCCGGTCGTCGCTTGCACCGGCAACACATTGTACATGCGCGCAACGCTCGCCGGTATGCTCTGGATCACATCCGTGTCCAGCGACATCACGCTCAAATCGATCACGTCACACCCCTGATAAGCCGCCATCATGCCCAACAGGTCGTCCTCGCTGAGATAACCGTTGTCGACAAGCAGCTTGCGCATCGGCTGACCGGTGTTCTTGTGCTCCTCGCGCAGCTCGTCCGCCTGCTGCTGGTCAATGATGCCGTTGCTCACCACCAGATCTATGAGCGGGTCGTAAGCCGGCGCTATCGGCGCTAATGTATCTGCCATAATTTACCTCTTCGAACGAAGTTCTTCCTTGAGCTTCTGAACCAGAGTGTCGGGATCCTGTGACTTGGTGACAAGATCGTCGTAGGAAATCAAACCGTTCAGATAAAGATCCATAAGGTGCGAATCCAGCGCGATCATGCCGTATTTGGCGCCGGTCTGGATGTCCGAGCTGATCTGGAAAGTCTTGTTGTCGCGTATGCGCGAACGGATGGAAGGGGTCGAGATCATGATCTCGAAAGCCGCCACGCGCCCGGGCTTGTCAACGCGCGAAAGCAGCAGTTGCGATATCACCGCGACCAGGCCCACCGACAACTGTGTTCGCACCTGCTCCTGCTGGTCGGTCGGGAAGGCGTCGACGATACGGTCAACCGTGGCCGCCGCGCCGGTGGTGTGCAACGTCGCGAACACAAGATGCCCGGTCTCCGCCGCCGTGATGGCCGCCTGCATGGTCTCCAAATCACGCATTTCGCCCACGAGTATCACATCC
>JAQWAM010000144.1 GCA_028707675.1 Kiritimatiellia bacterium
TGACGTCATTGTCAACCCGCGGCTGGGTGCTCCGGCCGGGGCTGCAGAGCTGTGCGGGGCCGGGGTGGCCTTCAAGATCGCCCACGCGCTGGTCGAGACCGGGCGGCGCAACGGCTGGTATGCCGGAGCGCCTTTGGGCGGCGAGCTGCTGGTGCCGGCCGGGCTGGCGACGGTCACGGATGTCGTCCCGCTGACCGGCGAGAACCGGGTTCTGGTGTGGAGCGCGCTCAAGCACTGGCGGCGCTTCGCGGGGCCGGGGTTGCGGGCTTTGCTGTCGCGCGCCGCGCAGGCGACCGTATCCGAGCCGGACGCCGACACCTTCGGCTACATCCTCGGGCCGCGCATCAACGCCGCGGGCCGCATGGAGTCGGCGATGGCGGCCTATGAATTGCTGACCACCGGCGACAAAGACCGGGCGACGGAACTGGCCGCGCAGCTTGAGGGGCTCAACGGGAGGCGCAGGGGCATAGAGGAACGCATTATTTTGGCGGCTCGCCGACAGTGCGGACTGGACAGGGGTGGCGCGGCCTACGGCGAGCCGGCCTTGGTTGTCGGCGGTGAAGGGGCGCACGCGGGCGAGGAGGGATGGCATCCCGGCGTAATCGGCATTGTGGCTTCGCGGCTATGCGAGTTCTCCGGCCGTCCGGCGGCGGTGGTCTCCTTCAACGCGGACGGGTGCGGCAGGGGGTCGGTGCGTGTCGGCGAGGGCTATCACGCGCTGGAGGCGCTAAGAGCCGCGGGCGCGACGCTCGACCGGTTCGGCGGGCACGAGCGGGCTGCGGGTTTTGATGTCAAGCCCGGCGCGTTCGGACTTTTCAAGCGGCTGTTCAACGAGGCCTGCGCGGCCCAGTCCGCCGGGGCTTCGCCCCGCCGATCTCTGACGATTGACGGTTGGCTTGATACGGGAGACCTGTCCTACGATTTCTACCGTGAGCAGCAGCGGATGGCTCCATTCGGGCACGGCAATCCGATGCCGTGCTGGGGTTTGCGCGGGGTGGTCTTGAGGGACGCGAAGCCTATTGGCAGCAACGGGGCACACCTGCAGTTGACATTTAAGCGCCAAAACCGTCTCCTGCCGCGCGCCGTGTGGTTCCGCAACGGCTGTCCGGTAGAGAAGCTGCGCGCCCACAGCGGTTTGTTCGACGTGGTTTTCGAGCTGCGCGAAAACTTTTTCGGCGGAGCGGGCAACATCGAGATCAGCGTGATCGACATGGCGCCGAGCCGCTTCTGAGGCTTTCACCTATCGGCACTTTGCGGTATGCGCCGGGACGGTCGATCACGAAACGCGGCAGGGCGAGGCCGCCGACGCGCGCGGCCAGCTCGCGTTCCAGACGGCGGGCTTTGACTAGCGGCACGCGGAAATGAGCGGTGCCTTTGACCGGGTCGCACATGAAGATGTAGTAGGGCCGCACGCGGATCCGCTGCAGGCCGGCGCAGAGTTCGAAGAGCGCGTCGGCGGAGTCATTGACGTTTTTCAGCAGCACGCTTTGGTTGGAGAGCGGTATGCCGGCCTCCACCAGGAGCGCGCAGGCGGCGGCGGCTTCGGGGGTGATCTCGCGCGCGTGGTTGAACTGGGTGTTGACCCAGACCTTGCGGAATTTGCCGAGGCTGGCGGCCAGGGCGGGGGTGACGCGCATGGGCAGCGTCACGGGCACGCGTGTGCCGACGCGCACCGCGTCGATCTGCGGCAGGTCGGCGAAGGCCTTGACGAACGCCGTCACGCGCCGGTCGGAGAGCAGCAGGGGGTCGCCGCCTGAGATCAGTACTTCCCGCACTTCAGGGCGCGCGCGCACCCAGTCGGCCGCCGCGGCGAGCTGCGCGGTTGTGCGTATCACCTCGGCGTCGGGCAGCAGGTTCTTGCGGGTGCAGTGGCGGCAGGCCATGGCGCAGCGGTCATGTGCCATCACCAGCACACGGTCGGGGAAGCGACGTATGAGACCGCGGCAGCAGGCGGTCCCGCGCCGCTCGCCGAAAGGGTCGTCCGCGGCGCCCGGCTCGTCGCGCAGCTCCCGCGCGGAGGGCAGCGCTTGAAGATTTAGTGGGTCGCCGGGGTTTGACGGATCCAGCAGCGAGAGGGCGTACGGGCTGACGCAGACCGGGTAGCGGGAGTGGACCCGGGCAATCACCTCTTCCGTCACTCCGAAAGCCGAAAGGGCTGGATGGCGGCCGGTAACCTCGTGCCGCATCTGCCAGCGCCAGTCATGCCAGCGGGGGTGTTGCCTGCCGTGCGGCGTATGTTCAGAACGCGACATGGACTTTGGGCAGGGCTTTGCGGACGCGGTCCTTCTCGTCCGGCGGGATCGGACAGCGGACCATCGAAAGCACCTGGAGCTTTTGCCACCCGGACAGATCGGCCGGCAGTTTCGCCACCTTGCTGCCGTCGAGATCAAGCTGGCGCAATTTGGGCAGGGCGGTCATCCAATCCGGGATCGCCGCGACCGGATTGTCGCGCAGGCTGATGTCTTCCAGCAGCGGCAGCGCTTTCAGGCACTCGGGAACCGACGTGAGCTTGTTCTGGCGCAGATAGACGCGCCGCAGGTTGGAGAGAGCGCACAGTTCTTCTGGCAGCGATTCGAGCAGGTTGTTGTTAAGGCGCAGCCAGCGCAGCGAGCCGAGGCGCGCGAGCTCGGCCGGCAGCGCGGCCAGCTTGTTGTTGTCCAGGTTCAGGTAGGTCAACGACGACAGCCCCGCGATTTCCGGCGGCAAGGCTGTTAACGTGTTTTCCGACAGGTAAAGGTGTTTGAGCCGATTCAGCTTGCAGACTTCGGCGGGAACGGCGTCCAGTCCGGTGGCGGCCAAATCCAGCCGTTGCAAGGCCTGCAGATTCGGCAAGACCTCGAACGATTTAAGACCCTGCGCGCCGCGCAGGTCGAGGAATGCCAGTTTCGGCATCTCGGCCAGCTCGGGCGGCAGGGCTGCCAGCGTCTGGCCGGCCAGCACCAGTCGTTCCAAGCCGGCCTTTTTGTCAGCGGCCTCGGCCATAGAGCGGGCGGTCAGCGGCCGGTGCGGGGCTTGGCGGTTATCAAAGCAGCCTGACGCCAACAGCATAAGCGCCAAAGTCATTGGAAAGCAGATTCTTTTCATGTTGTCCCGTTGTTTCGGTTTACCCGCGCCGTACTATCACGCGCGGAGCCGGTGTTTCGGAATCCAGCGACATCCGAAGATTTCAATATTAGAGTTTAAAGCCGCCCTAGTCAAAATGAAACCGGGGTCGCTGCGATGGTGGTTTGGGGCGGGGGTTTTATTGCGGTCAGGGGACTGGCCGCAATGACGAGTGTAAAAGGCGGGAAGCTGGGCAGTGGACGGGGGACGTAACGCCCTATTGGCCCCGCGGATGATCGAGCGGGTAACTGCAAAATGAGCGGAGAGTCTGAATCTACAGTTCGGACAGGGTCAGGATGGACCAGGCGGTTTCGAGGACGCGCCGGTCGGGGTCGGGCGCGTCCCAGTAAGCGCCGCCGGAGGGGTCGCGCCTCTGCGAGCCCAGCAGGAAAACCGCTGTCTCGGCGCGCCAGTCTATGCGGTCGCCGCCGCGTGTGATGACGCCGCCGCCCGCGGCGTTGATGAGTTTGGCGGAGCGCCAGATCTCGCGCGCGGCGCAAGGGAAGGGCGGCCAGTCCGCGGCTGTTCGCCGCAGGGCGGCGGCGGCGTCCGTGTTCAGATCCGCGGCGGAGGAGCGCAGTCCGGCCGCGGCTGTCGCCATGCGCCACAGATCCCTGTCGGCGGGCGCGGCCGCGTTGATGTCCGCGCTTGATTCGGCGCGGGCGGCAAGGTCGGCGAAAAGGTTCGAGCGGGCGGGCGAGTCGGGCAGGGTGAGCGACAAGGCCAGCAGTCTCAAGGCATGTGTCTCGATGTCGGCGATTTGGCGGGCGGCCGTGTCCTTGAGCCAGAGCGCGGCCCGCGCGCGGCTGTCGGAGTGCCGCTGGCGCCGCGGGGCGCAGAGCGCGGTCAGCGCGGCGGAGGTGATCTTGACGGTGTTCGAGACTCCCCACGAGCCTTGCGGGGACTGCCGCGCCGCCAGCCAGTCGCCGGCCCGCCGGGCGGCGGCGGCTACCTCGTTGCGGGTTGACAGGTCGAGCCCCGCGCCGGGCAGGCGGATCTGGTCGACCGGCGTCTGCGCCGGGGCGCGCGGCGCCGCGGCCAAAAACATGGCGAGGGCGGCATTCGAAATGGACATGCGGGCGTTCATAGTCTATCTTCTTGCTCTCATATGCCGGAGGTCATTATAGTACAACGGCTAGTCAAAAGGAAGCGGGGTATTGATGGGCGTTATCACAGCCATTGCCATTTTGGTCTTTTGCACTTTCCTGCCGGGGCTGGAGGCTCGCGCGTCAGTGCCGCTCTCATTTTTCCACCGCGGTGTCAGGTCGGCTTTGGGGTTGCCTTTCGCGTTGATTCTGTGCCTGGTTTGTAATCTGCTGGTTGGTGTGATGACCTACTGGGTGATGGGGCCGGTGGTGCAGGCATTAAGGCGCTGGGGGTGGTTTGATCGGAAGGTGTGGCCGCGCTTTGAGCGCACGCGTCACAAGTTGCATCCCTATGTGGAAAAGTACGGGGAACTGGGGCTGGCGCTCTTCATCGGGGTGCCGCTGCCCGGCACCGGCGCGTACACCGGCGCTTTCGGCGCTTTCCTGATGGGCATGAGCCGCCGCAAGTTTCTTTGGGCGAATCTGCTTGGAGTGTTGCTGGCCTGTGTGGCGCTGACCATGATCTGCCTGATGCTGGATCAGGGCGTGGTGGCCGAGGACAGTCTGATCAGGAGGCTTTTCCTGAAGGGTGTGCCGTCTTATGAGTGAAAACGCTCTGCCGTCAAATGGCGGGGATGTGACGCGCGGGCGCGGCCTGTGCCTTTTTTCCGGCGGGCTTGACAGCCAGTTGGCTGTTTGCCTGTTGCGGGAGCAGGGGGTGCATGTCGAGGCGGTGCTTTTCAACAGCCCTTTTTTCAAGAACGCGGCGGCGGTCAGGGCGTCGGCGTCGTTGGGGGTTACGCTGCACACGCTGGATTTCACTGCAGACATACTTTCGCTCGTGTCGCATCCGCCGCACGGTTTCGGCGGCGCGCTCAACCCGTGCATCGACTGCCATGCCCTTATGGTCCGGCGCGCGGGCGAGCTGATGGAGCGGCTGGGTTTCGATTTCGTCGCCACCGGCGAGGTTTTGAATCAGCGGCCGATGTCGCAGAACAGGCGTTCGCTGGAGACGGTCGAGA
>JAQWAM010000145.1 GCA_028707675.1 Kiritimatiellia bacterium
TGACGCGATGGCAAAAGAGGCCGGTTTGAAAATGGGCCCGGGTGTCCGCAATGCCTTTATACAGCGAGTGGGCTTCGATACCAGAGCGCTGGTCCAAGAGATCGAGAAGCTGCGGCTGTATGTGGGCGAGGCCGGGCAGGTGCGCCTTGAAGACTTGCATGAGATCACAGCGGTCGGGAATGAGGCCGAGGCATGGGATCTGCTTGACGCTTTCGGTGAGCGCGACGCGGGCGGCGTACTGGCCACACTCCGGCGCATGAGCGGCCAGAAGGGAGTCGGCATCCGGCTGGCGGCCATGCTGGACAAGAATGTCCGGGAGCTGCTGGTGCTGCGTGAGGCTTATGACCGCAAATGGATATCGTACGCCAACCGTCAGGCCAGTTGGATTGCGCGTGATTTGGCTCCGGCAGAATCCGATATGCTTTCGGCTTTGCCGGTCAACCCGCAAACTATGCCGGGCTGGATGCTGCGGAAAAAGATGGCTCACGCCGTAAATTATACTTTGCGTGATTTGAGGGTGGCGCGCTTCAGGATACTTGAGCTGCGCGAAAAGTTAGTCTCCACAGGACTGCCGGAGATGTTTCTGCTGGAAATGACGCTGATGCGGATCGTCGGGCATAAAGATAAAAAGGCAGGCTCGCGCTTAGCGGTCAAGGCAGGCGTTTCATGATCGTCGTCCGTAATTGCACAAAACGTCTCTTAGCAGCCGCTGTGCTGACAGTTTCTATTGTCATAGGCGTGTTCCCGTCGCATGCTCTGGATAACAACCGTGACGGCGCGATCCGTGTGGCGCTGATATCGCGCGCAATTCATCCCGGCGGAATTGAAAGCTCCAAGATTTGCGCCGATTTTGAAAAGGTGATCAGGGCCGCCCGCTCAGGCATGCCCGTAAAGGTTACTCACGAACCTTTGGGGCAAAGCAGAACGCTGCTGGGTTGGTGGCTCCATCCCGACAGCCGCGCCGACCGCGAACGCCTGCTGGCGGGCAGTTATGATTACGTCCTTATAGCCGAGACCGACAATATCTCTGGAGAATATCCGGAGTTGTTCTTTGAGGGAGTCAGGTGCGTGTCGCAAGCTTTCAAAGCTGTCGAAGCGCGCGTGGCGCTGCTGCTGATGGCGCGTCCGGGCAGTTCATTCCGCGACACGCGTTTCCTGCGGATCGCCAACACGGTTTACCGGGTGGGTGACGGTTGCGGGCTGGATGTGATCCCGGCGGCTTTCGCATGGCACGAGACTTTGGCGCGTAACCGCATGGACGGCAATTCGCCGATGCGGGCGCGGGCCAACGCCTTTCTCACGGCAGCCACGGCTTACTGCCGACTGACCGACTCGCGTTTTCCCAAAGGCGCACTGCAAGCCGATTGGACTGTGAAAAAAACCACCGAGGTGCTGGCGTTGTCCGCGCGGGAAGCTGTGGATATAGCGAGGGCGCGCAGGCATTACGTCGGCGATTTTGTTGGCGTGGTGCGAGTGCAGCCACGCGTCAGAAAAAGGCTCAAGGTCTATGTTGCCAACGCGGCCGAGGAAGACCCGTTGGGCGAAAACCTGCGTTTTATACTGGACGCGGCTTGGCAGGAGTGTTATTGGAAAACGCCGAATGACTGGTATAGCGAAGGCTTTGACCGTCACTCGCTGGCGTTTGATCTGGTGTATGGCGACATGCAGCAGATGGATATGTATCTTGACCATAAGGCATATACTTCGCATGAAGTCACGCCGGCCGGCCGGCCGGCGCCTTTGGCGGCTGTCTTCCGACGCAATCCGGCGGATTCCAACGGCGGGGTGAATACACTGCGGATGCTGGAGACGCTGCTGATGGAAGGATACGATTATGCGAAAGAGCACGATCTTGTGTTCATACCCTATCAGGTCGCCTGGGCGCGGGCGCGCCAGCATGATCCGAAGCTGACGGAGACGGCGGAAAACGGGCGAGGGAATGACTGGCTAAACTTCATGTTGGCCAACATGATTTACACGGCGGTCACCGGCCGCTTCCAGATGCCGACCGAGAAACCCAAGCCGCGGCACGCCAACAAGCTGCACCCGCGCGGCTATCATGATGTCTGCGCGCGTATCGGTTATGATACAGTCATGCAGCTCGCGTCTTTGCGGGAACCTTTGAACGCGGTGCTTTTGCGCAGCGAAAATTATCATGTCGACGAACGTTCTCCCGGTTTCGTCAGTGTGCGCCTGCTTGACAAGCCCAACGAGGATGTGCGCGTCCTGTGCGCTGCCAGTGTGCCCGGTCTCGTGTCGCTGTCGCAAGACACGCTCGTTTTTCGTCCGGACGATTTCAATATAGAGCAGACGGTGCGCATCACGCCGGCCACCAACACACCCGCGGTCTTTTTCAATTTTATGGCTAACGCGCGGTCTGACGACAAAAGCGTTGACGGCCGCAACGAACAGAGACCGTTCTTGTTGAATTACGATCCTTCCGACAAGGCGGCTTTCGAGTTGGGCACAGGCACGGTGTCGTCGGCTGGCGGATGTGTCGCGTTTCTCAAGCCGGTCGCGCGGCCCAGTGAAATATTGCGGGTTAGCGTCCTTCATCATGGTCGCGTGACTGAAGAGGTTTATTTCAGCCCGCATGATTACGGGGGGGCGCCGGTGCGTCTGCGTCCGACCGCCGATGATTATGCCAAAGGCGCTTTGCCTGTCAGTCTGCGGGTGCAGTCGGAGGATCGCCGCTACGGCGGCAGGCAGTTTGATTTTATCGTGCCGTTAGCGCCCGGCGGGCGCGCTGTTCCCGCCGTGCGGATAATCGCGCCGGCCGACGGCAGCGTGATTGAATGGCCGGCTTTTGTTACGGCCTCAGCCGAGGTTACGGGCGCGGACAAAGTCCGATCACTCGAGATTTATCTGGGGCATAAACGTTTGGGGCGGACAGACGCGGTTAAATTAGAGGTTGCGGTGGAGCAAGGGCCGCCTCAGTCACGCTTGCCGGAAGGGGAATACACTGTATGGGCCGAGGCCACTACCGCCGAAGGCTTGGTCGTGATGTCAGCCCCAGCGACTTTCAGCGTCCGGGAGCGGAGAAGGGCTGTCGGCCAGTGAAAGCGGCATGCTGGTTTGTGAGTATGTGGGTGTGTGAGTTTGTGAGTGAAGGGGGGAAGGGATGATCGGAATTTCCAAATTGTATCTGGGTTCGGTCGAGGTTTCGGATCCTTTGCGCTACGGCCGCATGTCGCGGCGCCTGCCCAGTCACCTGCTGCAGTTTTCCGCTGACAAAAAACCGGTGGTGGTCTGGAATGTGACCTCGCGCTGCAACCTTAAGTGCATGCACTGTTACGCTGCGACGCAAGGCGAGCCGCAAGAGATGGATACCGGCGCGGCCTTGGCTTTCATCGATGATGTGGCGGCCTTCGGCAGCCCGGTTCTGCTTTTCTCCGGCGGCGAGCCGTTCGTGCGGCCGGATGTGCTGCAATTGGCGCGTCACGCGGCGGCGCGCGGACTGCGTGTCGTCTTTTCCACCAACGGCACGCTGATCGACGCCGTACTGGCCGCCCGCATTAAAGAGATCGGCGTTTCATACGTCGGCATCAGCATCGACGGCATGGAGAGCGTCCACGACCGTTTCCGCGCCTGCGCGGGAGCGTTTAGAAGGACGCTGGCGGGCATACGCCACTGCCGCGACGCAGGCGTGAAGGTCGGCCTGCGCATGACGCTGACAAAAGACAATGTCGGCGAGGTTGAAGCGGTGTTTGACCTTTTGGAAGCCGAGCGAATACCGCGCATCTGTTTTTATCATCTCGTGTATTGCGGCCGCGGCGCGGCGATCGCCGCGCATGATCTGGAGGCAGACCGGCGGCGCTCCGTTGTGGATCTGATTATCGACCGCACCAAGCGACTGCACGCGCGGGGTTTTACGGCGGAAGTGCTGACCGTGGACAACCACTGCGACGGCCCTTATCTCTATATGCGCATGTTGCGCGAGGGCAATGCGCGAGCCGCTGACGTGATGACGCTGCTGCGCATGAACGGCGGCAACAGCACCGGCAACGGCATCGCCTGCGTGAGCTGGGACGGCACGGTGTATCCTGATCAGTTCTGGCGCGACAAGCCGGTAGGCAATGTGCTTGAAAAGCCTTTCAGCGAGATATGGGGCAATCCCGAACCGGGGTCGCTGCTGGCGCTATTGCGCCAGAAAAAGGCGCATGTTACGGGCCGCTGCGCGGCTTGCCGTTTCTTGGATGTCTGCGGCGGCAATTTCCGCGCGAGGGCCGAAGCGGCCACCGGCGATTTGTGGGGTGTTGACCCGGCTTGTTATCTGACAGACGCGGAGATAGCGCAGGCGGCCGATGAATGAACATGCACATACCCTCGGCCAGCGGCCGGCAAGCGGCGAATTGAAGCCTTCGCATGACCTGCGCGTGGTCGCCTGGGAGATCACGCGGCGCTGTCCGCTGGCGTGCCGGCACTGCCGGGCCGGGGCGCAGGACCGCGACTATGCCGGCGAGCTGACCACGCGGGAATGTCTGCGTGTTTTGGATTCGCTGGCACCCGAGATGCGTCCGATGATCATATGGACCGGCGGGGAGCCGATGTACCGGCCCGACATCTTGGAATTGGTACGGGCCGCAACCGCGCGCGGGATGCGCTCGGTGATGGCGCCATGCGGCACACTGGTGACGCGCGAAGCGTTACAGGCGCTGAAAGCGGCCGGGGTCGCGGCCTGCAGCTTCAGCCTCGACGGCGCGACTGCCGCCGCGCACGACTCTTTCCGCGGGGTGGACGGCGCTTTCGAGAACTTGACACGCGCGATGGCGGTGGCCGCCGAGATCGGTATGCCGTTTCAGGTCAACACGACGGTTTCGCGATTGAACAAGGATGATCTGCCGTTGATTCGCCAGAAGGCGATCGAGGCGGGAGCGGGCACTCTTGACCTTTTCTTTCTGGTGCCGGTGGGGCGCGGTTCCTCCATGCGTGATTTGGCGCTCGCGGCGGAGGATGCCGACGCGGTGCTGCGCTGGGCGTTCGAGATGGACGCGCAAGGGCCGGTGAGTGTGCGCGAGACCTGCGCGCCGCAGGCGGTGCGCGTAGGGAGAGCGGCGGGCTGTCCGGGCCGGATGCCAACAGTCTGCTTGGGCGGGCGCGGTTTCGCTTTTATCTCGCATACCGGCGTATTGCAACCGTGCGGGTTTCTTGATGTGGACAGCGGCAACCTGCGCGATTATGATTTTGACCTTAAAAAAGCCTATGTTGA
>JAQWAM010000146.1 GCA_028707675.1 Kiritimatiellia bacterium
CTGATCCGGTGTCGGAACACGCGCCATCGGATCTTGCTTATAGGCGCATGACTGCACGATATTGACGAACGGTTTTCCTGCCGCCATCGCCGCGCCGCGCACCAGATTGAGGTTCATGAAATAATCATCGAGATCACCTTTCTCTTTGAACTGGTAATGGTCATACATGTAGCAGCCGGGCTGGAACGTCTCGGTGTATTGCCGCAGATAGTTGACATAGGCCTGCGGCCCGACCGCGCCGACGCCATACCAATACGGCGAGGCGCAGTCCATCGGCAGCAGGTTGATGATCGCGGGACGTTCCGGGTCGATTTCCTCGACCATCAGCTTCATCTTGGCCCAGTCCTCGAATTTCGTCGCCGGCGGCTCGTCATGCAGCAAATACATCAGCGTCGCGGGCGACTTCTTCGCCGTCCTGATCGCGGCTTTGAGCCGCTCGGCCGCATCCGGTTTGGTGAGCGCATCGAGTGTGAACGCATTGTGGTCTTGAAAAATCACCTTCACGCTGTGACGCTCCGCGACCGCCAGATCCTCCGGCGTGGCAGCCCACAGGACATTGAAGCCTTCCTCCTTGAGTTCCGTGACGTTCTTGTTGGTGAGCCTCAGATTGCCCATCCCCGGCCCGCTCCAGTAAGTGACTATAGCTTCTGGCTCCCATGCCAAAACCGCCGACGCCGACAATGCGGCGATCGCAAACATCGTGTTTTTCATTCTTCTCCTTTGACACTTAATTTAAGTCTTAAGAATGCACAACTAGACTCAAGGCACGGCACAAATTATGCAGGGGAGGGGCGAAAACAGTCAACCCGGAAAACCCGCTAAAAAAGTGTCGGATAAAGCCCTTGAAAACGTTATCGTGAAGCACGCCAAGTTCTACAACGGTGACGGGATCGCGTTCGACGATGACTTGCCGACAATTTGCACCTTACTTAAGGGAATGCCGATTTACAAATGGGAAAAGCGGCAGCGGCAGTTTTGGGCAGTATTGCTTTATCTTGTCGTTATCTTGGCGTTGCATAACGCCGGGTGATCGCGTATGCTATGAACTTAATTGTGAATTTGGTTTTTTGGCGGATTTAAGAAGGGGGATGAAGTTATGGCTTTGAATCTGGTTGCAGAGATTGACGGACCGGTTTCTGTGCGCAATGTGCTGATGAGCGTCTCGGACAAGACCGGGCTGGAAACTTTTGTCTCGGGGCTGGTGGCGGCATGTCCTGATGTGAAGATTTATTCGACGGGAGGAACGTACGCGGTCGTGCGTAAGATGCTGGGCGAGGAAGAGGCGCGCGAACGGCTTGTCGCGGTTTCGGACTATACCGGCCAGCCGGAGATGCAGGGCGGGCTGGTCAAGACACTTGATTTCAAGATTTATCTGGGATTGCTGAGCGAAACCTATAACGAAGCGCACCGTCAGGATCTGGAGCGTGCGCATGCCGTCGCCATCGACATGGTGGTGGTCAACCTGTACCCATTCAAGCAGACTGTGGCGCGCGCGGGCGTCACGCCCGAAGAGGCCCGCACCAACATAGACATCGGCGGCCCCTGCATGGTCAGGGCCTCGGCCAAGAACTACCTGCGCGTGGCTTCGGTGACCGATCCGGCCGACTACGGAGATCTGTTGGAAGAGCTGGGGTCCAGCCAAGGCCGCCTGGCTTTCGGCACGCGCCTGCGGCTGATGAAAAAAGCCTTCGCGCACACCGCAGGCTATGACGCCGCGATCGCGGAGTATTTCGCGGGGGTGCAGGAACCCGCGGCCCGAAGCGTATACAAGGTGCGTGGTTGACCATGATTGACCTGCACCTGCACTCTGTTAACTCTGACGGCTCAGACACGCCGCGGGAACTGGTGGGCAAGGCCGTGGCGGCCGGCGTCTCGGCCATAGCGTTGACCGATCACGACACGCTGGGCGGGGTCGGTGATTTCCTGTCGGCGTGCCGCGAAAGCGGCATGACCGGAATCGGCGGCGTCGAGATCAGCGCCGAGACCGGTGAAGGCCAGGGCGCGATGCACATTCTGGGCTATGGCGTCGACCCGCGCCATCCGGCGGTGGAGAAGAATCTCGACCGCGTTATGGACGGGCGCGCCTGGCGCAACGGCCAGATTCTTGAGAAGCTGGACGGCTTGGGCTTTAAATTGGACTGGGCGGAGATCAAGGATCGCGCAGGGCCGGACGCGGTGGGGCGCCCGCACATCGCGCAGGCCATGGCTGGGCGGGGCTATGTCGCTTCCGTGAAAGAGGCTTTCGAGCGCTATCTCGCCAAAGGCTGCCCGGCGTATGTGGACCGATGCCGCATGTTTCCGGAAGAGGCGATTGACATGATCCGCGCCGCGGGCGGCGTCGCCGTGCTGGCGCACCCTTTCTCATGGAAGACCGACGAGCGCGACCTTGAGGCCGGAGTGCGCGGGCTCAAGGCATTGGGCCTGAACGGTATCGAGGCGTATTATTCCGAATGCGACTCCGGCCGGACGGTGGCGCTGGCGCGCCTGGCGCTGCGGCTGGAGATTTTGGCCACGGGCGGTTCCGATTACCACGGTCTTGCGAAGCCGGACATAGCCATCGGCAGGGGGCTGGGTCGGCTGCATGTGCCGGATTCATGCTTGCCGCCGCTGATGGAGGCTTTGGGAAAGGACAACCCTTGGGTGGCGGGCGCCAACATGCGTTAGTGCCTCATAAACCGACAACGGCAATCAAAAACAAGTTGTTTTTTCACACGCAGCCACTAAGGGCACGAAGGTAGATGCTATTATTTTAAGAAAATCCTTTGTGGACTTTGTGTCTTTGTGTGAAATTGAATTGGGTGGCGGGCACGGCCCGCATCATGGTGAAGGCGAATGAACTGGTCTGAAATACTCGCGGAGTTGATCCGTAAAACCACCAGCGACCTGCCGGCCGATGTGGAGGATGCACTGCGGGCGGCTGCGGCCAATGAGCAACCGCTTTCACAAGCGGCTCTGTTTCTGGCGGCGCTGGCGGAGAACGCCGCTCTGGCCCGGGCGCGTTCCGTGCCGATGTGTCAGGACACCGGCACGCTTAACTTCTTCTGGCGGGTGCCGCGCGGCGCGGACACGGCAGCTCTGGAACAGGCGACGCGCGCGGCCACGGAACTTGCAACGCGGGAGGGCTGGCTGCGCCGCAACACGATCGACGCGCTGACCGGCGTTTCGATCGACAGTAACGTGGCGGAAGGTTGTCCGGTTTGCCACTTTGAGCGGAGGTCAGAGGTCGGAGGTCAGAGGTCGGATGCGGTCGAGGTCTGGCTGCTGCAGAAAGGCGGCGGCAGCGAGAACATGAGCAGGCAGTTCAGCCTGCCTGATGACGCGATGCGCGCCGGGCGCGATCTTGAGGGTGTGCGCAAATGCCTGCTGCGCGCGGTGTGGGAGGCGCAGGGATACGGCTGCGCGCCCGGGATTCTGGGTGTTTGCGTAGGCTCTGACCGTGCCGGAGGTTTTGCGGCTGCCAAGCGTCAGTTGCTGCGCCCTTTGGATGATGTTGCCTCTGAGCCGGCCTTGGCGGATTTGGAGCGGCGAGTGCTGGACGAGTCCAACCAGTTGGGCATCGGCCCGATGGGCATGGGCGGCAAGACCACGCTGCTGGGCGTCAAGATCGCGGCGCGGCCGCGTCTGCCCGCCTCGTATTTCGTGACGGTGGCATACATGTGCTGGGCCTGCCGCAGGCGCGGCGCGCGGGTGGTTGGCGACAAGGTCGAATGGCTGGGGTGAGCATGCGTGAGATCGTATATCCATTTTCAGAAGCCGCGGCGCGGGAATTGCGCGCCGGCGAGGCGGTGCGGGTCACGGGTCTGATATTTACCGGGCGCGACCGGCTGCACAAACATCTGGCCGAGGGCGGCGCGGCGCCGGTGGCGCTGCGTGACGGCGCCATATACCATTGCGGGCCGGTGGTCGTGCCGGAAGGCGCGGGCTGGCGCGTGGTGTCGGCCGGCCCGACCACTTCGGTGCGCGAAGAGCCTTACATGGCGAAGATCATCGGGGAGCACGGCGTGCGCGTGATCATCGGCAAAGGCGGCATGGGCGCGGCCACGCGAGAGGCGTGCGCGCGCTGCGGCTGCGTTTACCTGCAGGCCGCGGGCGGGGCGGCGGCTCTGCTGGCGCGTCGGGTCAGGCGCGTCGCGGGCGTGTGCCTGCTGGAAGAGTTCGGCGCCACCGAGGCCCTGTGGCAGTTTGAGGTGGAAGGTCTGGAGACAGTGGTCGGCATCGACGCCCAAGGCCGCGACCTGTTCGGCGAGGTTCAGGCTGCCTCCGGCGAGGCTTTGCAGCGGCTGCTGAAATAAGTCAAACAGAGGGCGAATACGGAAAGCGCTCGATGATTACATCTGACCGGGTAAAGAGTTGGCCTTTTTTTGCGGCCGTGGCATCGCCTTCAAACATCCCTGTTGCAAGCCAGTTTTTTACTATACCACTTGCCAGCATAATCGCGTTCCGGCACTCGCCTACAAAGGTAGGATGATATTTTCCGATAATGACCTGCCAGATCGGAATACTGTCGGGATCTTTCTTGACGACTTCAAGGGCTTCGTGAAATTCGGCAATAACCCCGTGGGCAGGAATACCGCCGAACTGCGGATCAATGGGGCCGATATTCGACTCTTTGCCCATAAATATCTCTTTGCATGCGCACGCCATCATGGTTCCGCCCGACATGGCCAATTGCGGTATAAAGCACCGGACGTCTGAATCTCTTTCAAGACCTCGGCCCAATTTGGCATAACCTACACTCCAACATGAGCGGTTGTCGTAATGGCGGTCTCATCAAAAAGAGTACACCTTTATTCTCCAACCTCTTGATTTGATTACAAGTTACTCTTCTGTTTGACCGCACTCAAGGCGTTTTTTGGCGAAATTTTTTGACGCGTCGATTTTCAATTGCGCTTGACAAGGAGTCAGGGGTGGTGCCTTGCGTTGCTTTTGTCGGCTAATTTCGCGTGATGACTGGCGACTGGCGGTGTAGGCAGGGCTGGGGCCTTGCGCCGCTTCTGCCGGCGAAGGCCGGAGCGTCGCCGGTCGCGGGTCTGGCGACGGAACGGTGTGTCAATCCACGCCTTTGAAGACTTCCAGCAGACGCAGCAGCGCGGACTGGTTCATGCGGATCGCGTCATTGGGACATATTTCGTGGCAGCAACTGCAGCTTATACAGAGATCGCGGCGCAGCACGGGGCGGCCGGTGGTTTTGTCCATGGC
>JAQWAM010000147.1 GCA_028707675.1 Kiritimatiellia bacterium
GTTGAAAGTGAGGCCGTACAGGCTCGCCGCCGTGTCGACCGTCGCCGTGGCGCCGCCCTCGCCAAAGAACGCGTGTGTGGTGCCGTCGAACGCAGGCAGCGCGTCGCCCGTCCAGTTTGCCGCCGTACTCAGCAGTGTGTCCGCACCCCCCGCGTCCCATGTGGCGTCGACCACGGTGAACGAGGGGCCGGTCAGAACATAAATTTTACCCGTCCCCGAGAACAGTGTGTCATCTTGGTGCGTTGCGCCGCTGGCTGCGGTTCCCCAGGTGCCGTTTGCCTGTTGCATGTTGTTTATGAACAGTTTTTCTACCGTCTCCATGAGACCGTCGCTAATATTAACCTGAGCACCGGAGTTCGTAATGGAGAGGCTTGCAGTGTCCTTGATCGTTTCTGCTGACTGGAGCGAGAGCGTTCCGCCGGCGACCGTGACGTTGGCGGCGTTGCCGAAACAGTTGGGGGCTGCAGCCCTGAGGGTGCCGTTGCTGACGATGATCGATCCTGTGGTCGTGGCCAAGTTGGCCACGCTGTTCGAGAGGGTTAGCATCCCCGTGCCGGCCTTCACGAGCGTTAGCGGGCCGTTCAGGCGGGCGTCAAGGTGGGTGTCCTCGCTCTGGTCGACTGTCAGCGTGGCAGGGGTCGGGGTGGTGATGATCCGGTTGCCGGACGTGCAGAGGGGGCTGAAAATCTTCCCAATGCGCTGGTCAAACCCGTTCAGGTCCAAGGTGAAACTGCCGGTGGCGGAAAAACCCATGGCGACGGCGGTTTCCGGCGCCAGGGCGTCAGCGACCTCCATCCGCAGGATGTTGTTCCCGTCGAAATTCGGGTTGGCGCCCCACACGTTGTTGGTTGCGCCCAGAATGACGGTTCCGCTTTGCTCAATCCACATCCGGTCGCTCCCGATGTTGATCGGCTTGCCGGAAAAGGCAATGGTGCCCGTATCCATACGCATGACAAAGAGCTGACTGCCGCTGCCGGTCACGCCGCCCGTGATGTTCAAGCGTGATCCGCTCTTCAAATGGATGCGGGTGTTGTTGCCTCCGCTTTTGCGGGTGATCGGCCCGCTCCAGATGTTGGTGCCGCCCGCGTTGAACATGGACGACAAGGAACCGCCCGCACCGCCTCCAGTCGGGCACTGGCCGTTCAGTGTCAGCGGTTCCGGCACGGTGATGTCCCCGCTGAGTTGGAGGAACCCGCCCTTGGTCATAGAGTTCACGATGGTGTTGCCGTTGGTGCTGCCAAGCGCATGGCTGTGTGTGATCCAGAGCATGCCTTGGTTGACCGTGGTCACGCCGTCGTAGCTGTTGCTGGAAGCCAGCGTCAGCGGATAGGGGCCGATTTTCGTGAGGCCGCCCGCGCCGCTGAGGGTGCCGCCGACCGTGATCGCGCCGTTGGAGGCGTTGAAGTATATTGCGTATGGAAGTGACACCGCTATATTGACGGTCTGGGCGGACGCCGCCAAATTCTCCACGCTGCCCCCGAGCGCGATCCGGTTGCCGCCCAGCGTGAACGCGCCCGCGTCGCCGCTGAAAGTGATGCCCGCGAACGCGGTGCCGTCCGGCAGGTCATTGGTGCTGGCCAGCCGGGCCGCGCCGCTGAAAAAAAGCCTGTCTCCCTCTGCGAGCTCCATGCCGCCCCAGTTTTCGGGCGTGCTCCAGTTCGCGTCGTCTCCGCCGCCGGTCCAGATCCGGTCCGCGGCGCTGACACAAAACGCAGTAACGCATACTGCCATAACCACACCGGGTTTTCTATGGTTCAAACTTATTATGAGGGGAGGGGACGGAAAGAGTCAACCCGGAAAATCCGTAATCGCGCCGGGCGATGTCAGGGATTGCCCTAGCGGCAACCAATAGGGTATATTACTAATTTTATGTGTTGTTCGGGATGGCGTGTGTTTGTCCCGGCTGGGAGATTTTATGCCTAATACGATTTTGGTCGGAGCGCAGTGGGGTGACGAGGGCAAGGGCAAGGTGATCGACGTGCTCACGGCCCAGGCGGATGTGATAGTGCGGTTTCAGGGCGGCAGCAATGCCGGGCACACGGTGATTGCCGACGGCAAGAAGCATGTGTTGCACCTGATCCCTTCCGGGATATTGCATGCGGGCAAGCAGTGCGTGATCGGCAACGGCGTGGTGATGGACCCGATGGATCTGATCGATGAGATCGTGAATTTGCGCTCGGACGGCATCGAGACCGACGGGCGGCTGCTGATCAGCGACCGCGCGCACATGGTGATGCGCTGGCACCGGGCGCTGGATGCCGCAGACGAGGCGCGACGTTCCGAGAAAGCCAAGATAGGCACCACGGGGCGCGGCATCGGGCCGGCCTACGGCGCCAAGATGGGGCGTTCCGGCCTGCGCGTCGGCGACATGCTGTCCGGGCATTTCCTGGACACGGTCCGGGTGCAGTCCGAGGCGGCCAATGAGGTTCTGGCGGGCTGGGGCGCGCCGGTGCTGGATGTCGAAGAGATGGAGGGGATTTACCGGCAGGCTGCGGAAACGCTCAAGCCTTATATTGCCGACACGGTGGCGCACATCAACGAGGCGGACCGCCAGGGGAAGAGCATCCTGCTGGAAGGCGCGCAGGGGACGATGCTGGACATCGATTTCGGGACCTACCCGTTTGTGACCTCATCGAACCCGACTTCCGGCGGCGCCTGCACCGGTTCCGGGCTTTCGCCGCGCCGCATCGACCGGGTGGTGGGGGTCATAAAGTGTTACACAACGCGTGTGGGCAGCGGGCCTTTCCCGACCGAGCTTAAGGACGAGACCGGCGAACACTTGCGGAAGAAGGGCGGGGAATTCGGCGCCACCACCGGGCGCCCGCGCCGTTGCGGCTGGTTCGACGCGGTTGTCGGGCGTTACGCGGCTACGGTCAACGGAGTCGATTTCTGGGCCATGACCAAGCTGGACGTTCTGGACGAGCAGCCTGTGATAAAGATATGCACGGCGTATTTGCGCGATGACGGGGTGCGGTACGAAAGTTTCCCCGCGGACACAAGCGTTCTGGACCGGTGCGTTCCGGTTTACGAGGAGATGCCGGGGTGGATGCAGCCCACCAGTCACATCACACGCTATGAGGACCTGCCGCTCAAGGCGCGGGTCTATGTGGAGCGGCTGGTCGAATTGATAGGCGGCAGACTGGGCATATTGTCGGTCGGGCCGGCGCGCGAGACTACTTTGCGCACCGGGCTGTAGTTGCTGATAACCGGCGCTGGCGGCTGACTTAGCCGCACACAGGATAAGATTATTGGAAGCGAGCGGAAATAACGTGCCTCGCCATATCGCCATGATCATGGACGGTAACGGCAGGTGGGCGCGGCAGCGCGGCCAGCCGCGGCTGGCGGGTCACGAGGCCGGATCGGAGACGGTGCGGCGTGTGCTGAACTACTGCCGCGACGCCGGAGTCAGGTATCTCACGCTATACGCTTTCAGCACGGAGAACTGGACGCGTCCGGAGGATGAGGTCTCGGGACTGATGGCGCTGCTGGGCCGTTTCATCAAACGATATGAGCGCGATCTTATCAAGCGGCAGGTGCGCCTGCGGGTCATAGGGAGGCGCTCGGATTTGTCCGCTCAGTTGCGGGCGGCGCTGGAGCGGGTGGAGCAAGAGTCGGCCGGATTCGAGAGGCAGCTCATCGTGGCCCTGAGCTACAGCGGGCGCAGCGAGCTGGTCCGCGCGGCCCGCCTGATCGCTGAAAAGGTCAAGGCCGGGACGATGCGTCCGGAGGATGTTGACGAGGCGGCGGTCGCGGCGCACCTTTACGCGCCGGACGTGCCGGATCCGGAGCTGATCATCCGCACCAGCGGCGAGATGCGCATAAGCAATTTCCTGCTCTGGCAGTGCGCTTACAGTGAGTTTTATGTGACGCCGGTGCTGTGGCCGGATTTCAATGAACAAGAGTTCAATGCGGCGCTGGCGGCTTATGCGGCGCGTGACCGCCGCTTCGGCGGTGTCCGCGACAAGCGCGGGCGGGAGGATGCGTCGTGATCGTACGTAGGGTTGTGATAGGCGTGCTGGTGGCAACGGCCTGGTTTCTGGGGCTGTGCTACATGCCGGGCTCCATGCTGTTTTTGGTGCTGCTGCTGATGTGTTGCGCCTGCCAGTATGAGTTTTACAGCATGATGCGGCGCAGCGGTCACCCGGTCAGCCGGAATTACGGCATGGTCATGGGCGTAGTGTGGCTGGTCGCCTGTTACGCTTATCCGCCGTATGCGGCGCGCGAATTGCCGGTGGGGCACCAGTTCGAGACGCTGGTGCTGTCATCGCTGACCTTCGTGCTGTTTTTGAGGGTGCTTTTTGACGCGCGCATAAAAAAGCCGGTCGAGCACGCGGGTGTGACCCTGCTGGGGTTTTTCTATATCCCATTCATGCTGAGTTTTTTCATACGACTGGCGCAGTGGGGCGCGAGCGGGATGTTTGAAATGCCGTGCGCCCGCGGCGGGGTCTATCTGGCATCTTACGTGGCGGCTGTGGTCAAATTCGGCGATATCGGCGGTTTCACCTTCGGCACGTTGATGGGCAGGCACAAACTCTTCTCGCGCGTCTCGCCCAAGAAGTCTTGGGAGGGGCTTTTGGGCGGCGTGCTGTTTTCGATGGCCGCCAGCGTACTGATGATTTGGGCGGCGCGGCGCTTTTCATGGCTGCCGCATTGCCCGCTGCGCGAGCTGAGCCTGATGCATGCCCTGGCGCTCGGGGTGGTGCTGGCTGCGGTCGGGGCGCTGGGCGACTTGGTGGAGTCCATGTTCAAGCGCGCTTCAGGATTCAAAGACTCTTCCGGGCTTCTGCACGAGTCAGGCGGGATACTTGACATGTTCGACAGTCTGGTGTTCACGCCGGCCGCGCTGTATTTTTATCTGGCCTGGTTCATCGGGCAGGCGGTGTGCGCATGAGGTCTGTGGTAGTGCTCGGCAGCACTGGGTCTATCGGCGAGAGCACACTGGCGGTGGCGGACGCGCTGCCGGATGCGGTCAGGATCGTCGGGCTTGCCACGCGCGGCAAAGCCCGTATGTTGATCGAGCAGGCCCGGCGTTTCGGGGCCCGCGTGGTGGCGGTCGAGGACTCGGCGGCGGCGCGGGAGGCGGAGCGGCTGGCAGCCCCGCACGGGATTGAGGTGTGGGCGGGATCTGAGGGGGTGGAGGCTTTGGCCGCCTTGCCGGAGGCTGACACAGCGGTTTGCGCTTTGGTGGG
>JAQWAM010000148.1 GCA_028707675.1 Kiritimatiellia bacterium
CGGTGCGGCGCATGCCCGCCGACGAGCGCCCGGACCGGATATACGGCTGCGAGATCTGGCGCGACCTCGACTGGCTGCCGGACAGCCGCAAGGTGGTGCTGGACGTCAGCGACCGCGCCAACATCTCCGCGTCGCTGTCCGGGGTCTTCGATTCGCAGATATCCGGCGGCAAGCGTTATGACGACGCTGTGATGGGCCGCCGCCGCGCGCACGCGACATTCTTCGAGTCGCACGCCGTGGATGCCGCGACGCTGCTGACTTTCGCCATGGACCTCACGCCTTTGGCGCAGGACGACAAGCTCTCAATCGCCGACTATGTCGCGATGCTGATCGACGAGCTTAAGGCGGACGTGATCAAGAGGGTAGGCGGCTAAAACGGCGAAGCCGCCGTCCCTCCCGCGACAGGCGACAAGGCGCCGGTAGGGCGCGACCGCTGGGCGCGCCGTTCAGCGGACGGCTCGGCAAGCCTTCCCTGCCACCCGCAGTCCCGGTAGCCCCGGCAGTGCCGCAGAGAAAAACTTATGGAAAAAGCCAAACACAGCATCGGGCACCTGCGTCAGGTAACGGAGAGCTTCCAGATATGGGGAGACTTTGTCGGCGCCGTGCCTTACGGATCCGGGCACATCAACGACACCTATCAGGTCACTATGCGGGTGGCCGGGACCACGGTGCGGTATCTGCTGCAGCGCGTCAACCACGCTATCTTCACGCGGCCGGACATGGTGATGGATAACATCCTGCGCGTCACCGCCCACCTGCGCGAAAAGCTTGCGCAGGACGACGACGGCGATATCTCGCGCAAGGCGCTTACCGTAATTCCCGCCCGTGACGGCAAGCCTTACGCGCGCGACGCCGAAGGCAACTGGTGGCGCCTGTACCTTTTCGTCGAAGCCGCGCAGACTTATGACGTTATCAGAGACGAGCGTCAGGCTTATGAGGCGGCGCGGGCCTTCGCGCGCTTCCAGAATCTGCTGGCCGACCTTCCCGCCCCGCGACTGCACGAAACCATTCCGGCCTTTCATCACACCGTGCGGCGGCTGGAGGCTTTGGACGCCGCCGCTGCCGCGGATGTTTGCGGACGCCGCGCCGCCGTTGCCGCGGAAATCGCTTTCATCGACGAGCGCCGCCGCCAATGCGCCCGCCTGCTGGATCGCCAGTCGCGCGGCGAGATCCCCGAGCGCATCACCCACAACGACACCAAGATCAACAACGTCATGCTGGACGACGCCACCGGCGAGGGCGTCTGCGTGATCGACCTCGACACCGTCATGCCCGGTCTGGCGCTGTATGACTTCGGCGACATGGTGCGCTCCGCCACCGCCTCCGCCAAAGAGGACGAGCGCGACCTGTCAAAGGTCGGCTGCCGCATCAATATGTTCGAGGCGCTGGCCAGGGGCTACCTTACGGACGCGACTTTCTTGCTGCCGTCGGAAGTGGAAGAATTGGTTTTTTCCGGGCGTTTGATCACCATGACCATCGGCATCCGCTTCCTCACCGACTATCTTTCGGGCGACACTTATTTCAGGACCAGCCGCCCCGGACAGAACCTCGACCGCTGCCGCGTGCAGTTCGCGATGGTGCGCAGCATGGAGGAACAGTCGGACGCTATGGAAAACATCGTGCGGAATGTGCTAAAATGCCGGAATTAAGGTTTTGGCGTCTTGACCATCAGGAACGCTGGTAAAAAACAAGTTGTTTTTCGCACAAAGCCACTATGGGCACGAAGGTTGGTACTATCGTTGTAATAAAATCCTTTGTGAACTTTGTGCCTTTGTGTGAGATTAAATCGGGGTGCGGGCTCCTCCGCAACAGGAAAGGCGGCAGCACATGGCGTTAAAAAGCATGACCGGCTTCGGCCGCGGCGAGGCTAATGGCGGCGGGGTTAAGGTCGCGGTCGAACTCAGCACGGTCAACCGCAAGCAATTCGACTGCAACTTCTCCATTCCGCGTGAGCTGGCGTGCCTCGATGCCAAAATGCACGCGCTGGCACACGGTCGGATATCGCGCGGGTATGTCAAAGGTCTGGTCACCGTCGCCGCCGTCGAAGGCGCGGACGCATCGGCCGGCCTGAATGCGGCGCCCGCGCGCCGCCAGATCGAGGCAATCCGCGGCATGGCGCGCGAGCTGGGTCTGGCTGATGACCTGACCGCCTCGTCGCTTTTGCGCCTGCCGGAAGCGCTGCGTCCGGGCCTGCTGCCGGAAAACCCGCTGGAATTCTGGCCGGTTCTGGAAACCGCTTTAAGCGCGGCGCTGGAAAGCCTGGATGTCATGCGGCTGCGTGAGGGCGACGCGCTGGAGCAAGACCTGCGGCAGCGCTTTCATGAGCTCCGCAAGATCAGCGACGCCATTGCGGCGCTCGCGCCGGCTGTGCCGTCCTCCTACAAGACCGCGCTTGAGAAACGCCTGGCCGACCTGCTGGGCGGCGGCGCGGCTGTCGACCCCGCGCTGCTGGCGCGCGAGGCGGCCGTTTTCGCAGACCGTTGCGACGTGAGCGAGGAACTGACGCGCCTGGCCAGCCACTTCGACCAAGTCGGCAAAGTCTTGTCGCAAGGCGGCGCCTGCGGACGCACGCTGGATTTCCTCTGCCAAGAGCTTTTCCGCGAGATCAACACCACCGGATCAAAGGCCAACAACGCCGAGATCTCCCGTCTGGTGATCGACTTCAAGGCCGGACTCGAAGCCGCCCGCGAGCAGGTGCAGAATATCGAATGAGCCGGACAGGAAAAGCGGTGCCGCAAACCGCGCGCAGCGCGGTTTTTGTCACCGCACTCCAGATGCGTTCCGGCGCTCTTTTTTTGGAGTGCGCGCGGCAAGCGGTATTCCGCGCGACGCCGCTCTTGATGCCTAAATGCCTAAGCGCACTTTTCGGATATGTTTGACCTGTGTCCGGCATTGTGCTACTATCTCAGAAAATTCTGGACGCCTAAGCTTTTCTTCTGCGCGGCAGCGAGCCTCTTGCCTCTTGCCTCTTAACTCTTAACTCTTACTTTTCACCTCCTGACTGGGCTGCCCCAATGCCACACCGTATCCTTTCGCTGGCTCAAGCGGCGCGACATATTCGCATCCCTGAACGCGAGCTGTTCCATCTGGTGCAGCGCGACGAGATCCCTTTTGTCCGGCGCGGCGAGGAGGTCTGTTTCGAACACCGCGTGCTTGACGACTGGGCGCAGCGCCGGATTCTCGGCCTGCCGACCGCCTCTCTGACGCGCCACCACCGGGAAGAGGTGGCGGACCGCACCAAGCAGGCGGCCGAAGACGCTCTGGTTCAGCGCCTTTTCCGCCCCCGGTGGATCGAGGCCTCGCTGCGGTCACGCACCAAGCCGGCGGTGATCCGCGACATGGTGGAGCTGGCGTCGAAAACGGATTGCCTGTATGACGCCGCCGCTCTGCAGCAGGAGATCGAGGAACGGGAAGCCGCCGGCTCCACGGCGATCGGCGCGGGAGCGGCGTTTCTGCACGCGCGCTACCACGACCCCTATTTCGCCTCGGACTCGTTCGTGGTCTTGGGGCGCAGCCAGCAGCAGATTTTTTTCGGGGCGCAGGACGGCGGTCAGACCGACATCTTTTTCCTGATCTGCTGTACCGACGACACCCTGCACCTGCACACGCTGGCGCGGCTGTGCATGATGGCGCACGGCACCATGCTGCTCTCCGACCTGCGCGCCGCCGCCGACGCGGAAGAAATGTACCTCGCCCTCGACCGCGCCGAACGCGAGATCCTGAAAGCGCTGTAGCCGTTGTCAGACGCGAATTCAAATATGGGCAAATCCGCACCCGGCATCTTGCGGCTTTCCATTGAACCGCCGCTCGCGTATACTGTCACGTAATGGTTGATGCGTTCATAAAACGCTGGGAGGCTTCAGCCGCGTCGGAGCGCGCCAATTACCAGCTCTTCCTCACGGAACTTTGTGCCGTGCTGCAGGTAGAGTCGCCGCAGCCGGCCGGCGCGGATGACTCGCGCAACGCCTACGTTTTCGAAAAAGCCGTCCGCTTTCCCAACCGCGACGGCTCTGTCAGCGTCGGGTGGATCGACCTCTATAAACGCAGTCACTTCGTGCTGGAGTCCAAGCAGGGCGCGAACAAAGGCGACGCCAAACCCGGCCATGGCATCCGTGGTTCCGAAGTCTGGGACCAGTCCATGGTCCGCGCCAAGAACCAGGCCGAACGTTATGTCCGCGCCCTGCCCGCGGCCGAAGGCCGCCCGCCTTTCCTGCTGGTGGTGGATGTCGGACACGCCATCGAGATCTACGCGGAGTTCACGCGCACCGGAGGCGTCTATATCCCTTTCCCGGACGCTTCCTGCCACCGCGTCATGCTCCGCGAGCTGGCCGATCCTGCCATGCGCGAGCGCCTGCGCCTCGTCTGGTCCGACCCGTCGTCGCTGGACCCCGCGCTTCGCAGCGCCCGTGTCACACGCGATATCTCCGGCAAACTGGCTGAACTCGCCCGTTCGCTGGAAGCCTCGGGACACTCACCCGCCGAAGTGGGCGGTTTTATGATGCGCTGCATCTTCACCATGTTCGCCGAGGACGTTGAACTCTTGCCCAAATCTAGTTTCAGCGTCCTGATCGAGTCTCTCCGCAATAACCACCGCGCCTTCAAGACCATTGTCGAGGAACTTTGGAAAACCATGGACAAAGGCGGCTTGAGCGTCGCCCTGCGCGCGAAGCTGCTGCGTTTCAACGGCGGCTTTTTCGAGGAGCGCCACGCCCTCGCCGTCACCCCGGAGCAGATCGACCTGCTGATCGCCGCCGCCCGCGCCGACTGGCGCGAGGTTGAACCCGCCATTTTCGGCACCTTGCTGGAACGCGCCCTCGATGCCCGCGAGCGCCACAAGCTCGGTGCGCATTACACGCCGCGCGCCTATGTGGAGCGCCTCGTTATCCCCACTGTCATCGAACCGCTGCGCACGGAGTGGGACAGTGTGCAGGCGGCGGTATCGGCCTGCCTCGCGGCGGGCGACCGCAAGGCCGCGCTCGCAGCCCTGAACGCTTTCCACCGACGCCTGTGCAGTGTGCGCGTGTTGGATCCCGCTTGCGGATCCGGCAACTTCCTTTACGTCACCCTCGAACACTTTAAACGCCTGGAAGCAGAGGTGCTCGCCCTGCGCGTCACCCTCGGCGAGAGCGAGCGAGCGCTCGACTTGCAGGGCCACACGGTCCACCCGTCGCAGTTTCTCGGCCTCGAA
>JAQWAM010000149.1 GCA_028707675.1 Kiritimatiellia bacterium
CATTGTAACTCCTAACTCCTAATTCCTAACTCGGGTGTCGATTCAACATTATTGAATCGCACCCCGGGACGCTCGCCCCCCGGGGCCTGCGGTAATACACATGGCGGGGGGCGAGTGTCCTCACGAACCGCAGATAAGTCTGTTGGATGTTCCGATGCCACACGCGCGGTCTGTACAGCGGGGGTTAGAACGTATATACTTGCAGATGTAAAAGAATTCGAATGGCGGGCTTATGCGTCGGACAGCTTGGGTAAAACAAATTCTGTCGCCACCGGGAGCGCTGTTGTGCGGCCTGACGGGCGTGCTGTTGGGGGCGGGCGGCTTCACCTTCTGGGAGGCCGAGGGCTTGTCGTATCTCGGCGACGAGTCTGCCACCTGCGCCAACTGCCACATCATGCGCGAGCACTATGACGGTTGGCAAAAGGCCAGCCACCACGCCTGGGCTGCCTGTAACGACTGCCATGTGCCGCAGTCGTTTATACCGAAGTATTACGTTAAAGCCGAAAACGGGTATCACCACTCCAAAGCCTTCACGTTGCAAAATTTTGCCGAACCGATCCGCATCAGATCCAAAAACGCGGCGATCGTGCAGCGCAACTGTCTGCGTTGCCACGCCGGGCTAGTGGAGGTGATGCTGGAACGGGCCGGCGATACGGGCGAGCCGTTCATCTGTTTCAGGTGTCATGACAACGTCGGGCATGGCGCAAGACGTTAGAAAAGGGGTTTATAATGTCAGACAAAAAAACTGTTTCAAAACCGGCCAGCTTTTCCGTGGCTTATTTCTGCGCGGTTGTTTCCGTGGCACTGGTGACCGTGGGTGTGCTTGCGCTCTGGCGCAACATCATGGAGCGCAAGGCCGAGGCCACGCGCCATGTGTTCACGATTGTGGATCTGGATGAAAGCGTGGATGATCCGGCCGAGTGGGGCAAAAACTATCCGCGCCAATATGACAGCTACCGCCGCACGGTGGACACGGAGCGCACGCGCCACGGCGGCAGCGAGGCGTTCCAGAAACTCGACGCCGACCCGCGCTGGCGCGTCTTGTTCAACGGTTACGCCTTCGGGGTTGATTACCGCGAGGAGCGCGGTCACGCCTACATGCTGTCGGACCAGGAGGAGACGGTCCGCGTGACGAGATTCAAGCAGCCCGGGGCCTGTCTGCACTGTCATTGCTCTGTGCTGCCCGTTTACCGCGCGGCGGGGCGGCGGGCCGGTGTCGCGGACGACCGGCCGGAGGCGCAGGTCATGCGCGGCTTCGAGCTGGTTTGCGCCATGCCGTATCATGAGGCCCGCAACCTCAAGGATGACGACGGACAATTGCTGATCAACCATCCTGTGAGCTGTCTCGACTGCCATGAGCCTGAATCCATGCGTTTGCGCGTGACGCGGCCGGGGCTGCTGGACGGGATCAAGATTCTGGCGGCTACAGGGGCGCCGGTGCCGAACCTGCCCAGCGTGACGCGTTGGCGCGAAAGCGCGCGGGCGCGGGAGTACGACGTCAACGCCGAAGCGTCACGGCAGGAGATGCGCGCTCTGGTTTGCGCGCAGTGCCATGTGGAGTATTACTTCAAGGGCGAGAGCCAGCGGCTGACCTACCCGTGGCACAAGGGCATCAAGGCCGAGCAGATCGAGGCGTACTATGATGAGGCGGGGCATGTCGACTGGAAGCACGCCGACAGCGGCGCGCCGGTTCTAAAAGCGCAGCATCCTGAGTTCGAGCTTTGGAGTCAAGGTGTGCACGCGCGGAGCGGTGTGGCCTGCGCCGATTGTCACATGCCGTACATCCGCGAGGGCGCCGTAAAGGTCAGCAGCCATCATGTGCGCAGTCCGGCGCTGCATGCCGGGCAGGCATGCCAGACCTGCCACAAGCAGGACGCGTCCGAGCTGGTCAAAAGGGTCGACGACATCCAGGATAGCACGGAGTCGGTCATGAACCGGGCCAAGGACGCGACTGTGGCCCTGATCGCAGAGCTGGCGCTGGCCGTCAAGCGCGGCGTGCCTGATGCGGATCTGGCCGAGCCGCGCGCGCTGCAGCGCCGGGCCCAATGGCGGGTTGATTTTATCGGGGCGGAAAACTCGATGGGGTTCCATGCGCCGCAAGAGTCGGCGCGGATTCTGGCGGAGGCGATCGACATGGCGCACCGGGGACGTCTCAAGCTGGCCGGCAGGTTTGGGGCGGTTGACATTCCGACTCGGGCGCGATATTGACATAGTTTCTGCCATATGGTAAAAACAATGTCATGAAAGACACGTTGACGATTGCGTCTGAGTTCAGACGCCATGATATTGGCGCCTTATGAAAGGCCGCCGTCTCTGACCAAGGAAGGTTGCCTTTACGTGCATGAGGGGGAGCCGGAGGGAGTGTTTTCAGAAATGACGGACAGCGCCCGCCGTGAACGTGACCGGCAGGTCTGGGGCGGTCCGCTATGATAAAAGCATGAGACGAGTGGAATCTAGCATGGCGGCAAAAAGAATCCGGTGGACGCTAAACCGCTCGGTTCTGTCTATTGTTTATGAGGGCTCCTCCGATGAAGATGCCGTTTGGTGGTATAAGCGCACACCAAACGAGCGTTTCCAACACATGGAATATTTGAGGCAGATCAACTATGGTTATGATCCGGTTACATCCCGACTTCAGAGAGTTCTTGAAATTGTTGAACGCCGTCCGCGTTGAATATTTGTTTATCGGCGGCTACGCCGTGGGATACTACGGCTATGCGCGGACAACCTTGGACATGGATATCTGGATTGTTTCTCAATAACGATTGGGCTTTCGTCTACAGAGCTGTCGGCGCTCCTCGTCGCGGCGAAAGAGAGGCCGAGGTTGCGTTCGAATAAAGCGTATACGCCTCGACGCTTGGAGGCGTCGTAGTCATGGCCTTCATCGGGCGAAAACAGGATGGTTTTTGGTGAAGTTATAGGTATCGAAAATCAAAAAGCGACTATCGCGGGAACACCCACAACTCGCCTTGATGTTCGGCAATACGCAATTTGCGGGAACTGGACAGCGATTCGATCAGCGCGCGGATCTCGCGCTCGGGTTTTTTGAAGCCGGCGGCCAGAAATTTAAGCGAGGCGGGGTGGCGGCTCACCAGTTCCAACAGCGCCTCGGGTGTCAGAACGGGAAAAGACGCCGCTGGTTCCTCGCCGACGATTTGCGCGGCTGGCTGGAAGAGTTGCGCCAGCAGCCGCAGGCGCTCTTGCGGGCAGCGGGCGACGGAACTTTCGGCGGGCGGGCGCACGGCGGTGTTGAGCATGACGGTGTCGGGATTGAAAGAAGCGGCGACTGCGGCGATGCGCCGGACCTGCTCCGGGGTGTCGTTGAGGCCCGGCACGATAAAGACCTCGAGGTCGATGCGCCCCTTGAACGCTTGGCGGAAGTTGCGGTAACCGTCAATGATCGAGTCGAAACGCAGCGCGGCGTGGGGGCGCGTGATGCGCTCGAAGGAAGCTTGGTCCCAGGAGTGCAGCGAAAGCTTCACGACATCGGCGAGGGCGGCGTCGCGGCGAACCTCAGGCAGCGTGAACAGGGCGCCGTTGGAGAGCAGCAAAGAGCGGCAACGGGCTTCATCGCGGGCAAAGCGCAGGATTTCACAGAAATGCAGGTGCAGCGTGGGTTCGCCGGAACCCGCCGCCGTGATGAAATCCGCCGGGGCTTCCGATGCGAGCCACTGGCGCAACTCGTCCAAGATATCCTTAATCGGCGGTTGGTCGGTGCGGGTGACGGTGGTGTGGGGCGTGGGGCCGATCTGGCAGAAAAGGCAGTTGAAGGCGCAGGTCTTGGGGACGGCCAGATCGACGCCCAGCGAAAGACCGTAGCGTCGTGATGTTACAGGCCCGAAAATGTGTTTCATGGCAAACAACCAATTAAACCTCACACAAAGACACAATGGACACAGAGGATTCTGTAAAAACAAATAGCCTCCGCCTTCGTGCCTTTAGTGGCTTTGCGCGATAAACAACTATTATCGCTGTTGATGATCTGTAAGGCAGTAAAGCGGAAAGTTTGGCATCAGGTGTCTTTCGCGATGTTGTCGATCTGCTTGTCGTCGCCGAAAACCAGCAGTTTGTCGTCTGGCTGTATTATCTCGTCCGGCGCGGGTATGATCAGCACGCGCGGCTGCGCCGGGTCTTCGGCCAAGCGGCGCACACAGAGCACCGTGACGCCGTAGTTCTTGCGCACCTCCGCCTCGGCCAGCGACTTGTCGCGCAGCGTTTCCGGCACGTCGATCTCGGCGATGCTGAAGCCGTCCGAGATTTCCAAAAGGTCGATGGTGCCTTTGGAGAGCAGGGTTTTGGCCAGGCGTTGGGCCCGGTCGCGGTTGGGGTATACCACCACGTCGGCGCCGACGCGCTTGAGGATTTTGCCGTGCAGGTCGGAGTTGGCTTTGGACACGACGGTGGGCACACCGAGTTCCTTGCAGTTGACGGTGGCCATGATGCTGCCTTCGAGGTTGGTGCCGATGGCGACCACGACGACGTCGCAGTCTTTGAAGCCCGCGTCTTCCAGAGTGCGGATGTTGGTGACATCGCCTTCAACGGCTTTTGAGACATACTCGGAGAATTCTTGGATAATTTCGCGGTCGGAGTCGATGAGCAGCACTTCAGCGCCGTGTTCGGCCAGACTTTCCGCCAGATTAGAGCCGAAGCGTCCGGCTCCGATGATACCGATGCGTTTCATAGAGAAGGTCCGTTGGTTATTGGGTTGAGATAATTTCAGTGTCTTGGCGGGAGCGGGCTGGTGCGCGCTCTAGCCCACCACCACCTCTTCCTGTGGGTAGCGGATGCGCTGCAGCTCGTCGCGGTTGCCGATCATCAGCGCCACCGCCAGCGGGCCGAGACGTCCGACAAACATACAAACAATGATAACGCATCTTCCCGCGCCGGACAATGTGTGAGTGTGGTCGATCGAGAGGCCGACTGTGGCAAAAGCAGAAACGGTCTCGAAGAAGAGCTTGGAAGCGTCGCCGGTCATTTTCGGGAACTCCGTCCACAGCAAAACCCCGTAGGCAGTCAAAATCATGAAAATGGCCAGCAGGAAGATTACTATGGCTTCGCGGACGATGGCGTTCGGCAGCGTACGGGAAAAGACTACGGTCTCGCGCCGGTTTTTGCACATGGAGATGATTGTCATGAACAGCACCACGACGGTTGTGGTCTTGACGCCGCCG
>JAQWAM010000150.1 GCA_028707675.1 Kiritimatiellia bacterium
AAACCGTTGACCCCCTCGTGCGCGAGCCGGTTGAGGTACTGGTCGGGATAGTAGTCAACGTCATCCATGAGCTCGTCGCGATAGCGCGGCGGGCGCTTGATCGGGCCGAAAAAGCAGCGGGAGACACGAGACTTGATGAAGGGCTTGCGCTCGATCATACCCAGCTTCAGGAACGGCCCGCCGGCCTCGCGCATCATGTCCTCGACCTTGAAAATGCCGCGCCGGATGCCCTCAGTGTCGGCGGCCAGAATCCGGCAGCGGTCCGCGGTCACCTCGATCCGGTAAGCCTCGAACACCGGAGTCTCGGCCTTGACGGTTTCGATGACGAACGGGCCGCCGGCGGGGATCTTGCCGGCGGAACAGAAGTCGTCCAGATCGGCATAGGCCGTTTTGAGCACTCCTTCGGCATCGGGGAAGGCCGCGTTGACACGCACCCCGCGGCTCAGGTCCGCCTCGCCTGCCGCGACGGCCCGGGGGCTCCAGCCAAGGCCGTTGCCCCATAACGGCGCCTTGAGGTCGTCGATGAAAGTCCACGCCTCGTCGCCCGGCTGCGCGGGCGGCGCCCCGAGATCCTGCAGGGTGTCTTTCGGCAGATTCTGCGCCGTCGCCATCCAGGCGCATCCGACTGCCGTGGCTGCCAAAATCGCATATCCGGCAAGGGTTTTGAACCCGCGTGTGAACCGTGTAGTAATCCCTTTTCCCTTCATTTGCTCCCCCTGTGATGGGCAGGCAATATGCCATAAGCCCTGACTTGCCCCATTATGCGGGAGCCGGGAGAAAACAGTCAACCCCGAAAACCGCGAAGCCCGGCGCGCCGATTACCCATTTTTCATTTTTGAAGTTGCTCTCCGGTCGGATATTTTGTTATAAATGTGGCTTTGACCGCACCGGGCAAGCTTTGCCGTTGGGCACGGAGATTAACAATGCAGATTTTGATCGGATTTTTGTTCGCGCTGGAAATAATTGTGTGCTTCATGCTGGCAGGAGTGATCCTGTTGCAGAAGCCGAAAGAGGGCGGCTTGGGCGTCAGCATCGGCGGCGGTATGGGCGAGGCACTTTTCGGAGCGCAAATGGGCAATGTGCTCACCAAGGTTACGATCATTCTGGGGTCAGTGTTCCTGCTTAACACGCTCATACTTTCGCGCCTGACATCGAATTCCAGCACATCGGTGATGGAAGGCGTGAAGACCGCACCGCCTGCCGCCGAGCAGGCGCTGCCTTTCTCGGCGCCCGCGGCGCCGCCTTCCACACCGGCCGCGCCTGTTGCTCCCGCAGCGCCCTAAGCCGGTGCGGTCACTCAAAACGAACTGCGGCTGACCGGCCGTGCGCGTCCAGCCCTTCGACCGCGGCAAAGGTTTCGATTGCCTCGTGCGTTTCGGACAGGTCTTTGCGCGTGAACTCAACGAAGCTGTGGCGCAGCCTGAAATCGTCGACGGTGAGACCGCTGAACATACGCGCCGCGCCGCCGGTAGGCAGCACATGGCTGGGGCCCGCCACGAAATCTCCGGCCGCCTCAGGTGTCCACGATCCCAAAAAGACCGCGCCGGCCGCGCGCACCCGCTTCATCAAAGAGCGCGCGCCGCGCGCCATGATCTCGAAATGCTCCGGGGCGAAACGGTTGACCAGTTCCATTCCCTGTGCGATGTCCGGCACCACCGCCAGCAGGATGCCGCCGTTGGCCGCCACGCGCCCGATCATGGCGGCGCGCGAAAGCGACGGCGTCTGGCGCGCGATCTCCGCGCGCACGGCTTTGGCCAAAGCCATCGAGTCTGTCACCAGCAAAGCCTTCTCATGCCCGCTGCCGTGCTCTGCCTGCGACAGCATGTCGGCCGCGACCCACGCGGGATCGGCCGAGTCATCCGCCAGCACCGCGATCTCGCTGGGGCCGGCCACCTGGTCAATCCCCACAAAACCGTAAACCTGCCGTTTCGCCGCCGTGACATAAGCGTTGCCCGGCCCGACGATCTTGAGCACCGGCCTGACGGTCTCGGTGCCGAACGCCATCATGCCTACGGACTGGATGCCGCCGACCCTGTACACTTCGGTGGCGCCGGCCGAACGCAGGGCATAGAGCAAAACCGGATTGACGGCCTTGTCCGCGCCGCAAGGCGTGCAAACCACAATCTCTCTGACACCGGCCACTTTGGCCAGCGTAACCGTCATGACAACCGTCGAAACCAGCGGCGCCGTGCCGCCGGGAACATAGACGCCGACACGCTCCAACGGCGAATAGAACTCACCAGTCCAGCCGCCGCGCGGGGTGCGCATTTTCCAGGGGCGGCGCAATCCGGCCTTGGCGAAACGCTCCACGCGCGACCGCGCGTCCCTGACCGCCCGCTTGACCCGCGCCGGGACTTTCCGCGCGGCGGCGGCAAGCTCGGCGTCGGCAACCCTCAGTTCCGCGGCGCGCAACGCCGCCCCGTCAAAACGCAAGGCCGCGTCCAGCACCGCCCGGTTCCCGCGCGCCCGGATGTCGGCCAGAATCTCCCGCGCGGCTTTCTCGGCCTCAGGCGGAAACGCCGTGCGCCGCAAAAAGGCTTCCACCTCCGGCGCCTTGGATCGCGTTGACCATCGCTTGATTAAAACCGCCATCGCAACTATGCTCCGGGCGGCAAATCAATGCCCGCCTTTTTTCTCTTCTTTTTTGGGCTCCACAGCCTCGAAACCTAAACCTAAATTCGGTACCGGCCGACCCAGTTTCTCGCCCATCTTCTTGACGATCAGGTTGAAACAATCGTCATAAGCCCGGGAACGTTCCTCTTCCTTGGCCAGTTCCGATTCGCTGAGCTTTGACATCTTCAACTTGTTGGATGCCTTCTCCATCTCGGCCATTTGTTTGGCGTTGTAACGCTCCTCCAGTTTGGCTCTGCGTTTTTCCGCCTTTTCCATGTCACGGAAGTCCGGCGGCATTTTTCTGGCACTGCGGGGTTTGACGCGGTTGCCCTGAAAGGGCAGCTTGTTGTCTTTGTTCGCGTCCCACTCCTTCTTGCTCTCCGCCATCGCCGCCACGTATGCGGCGGCCTCTTCCTTTATCTCCTTGACCAAAGCATTGTACTGGTCGCGGTCCAGCACCTGATAACCGACAATGCCGCGCATGTCCGTGACCTGGACAACACTGACCATCTGCGCTTGGGCCGTAAAGGCCAGCGCTGCCGCCGCGACAATCGCAGCGTGACATTTTTTCATGGGGAACCTCCTTTTAGAACAGATTCATGGGATGCATGGATTTACAGTACGCTTCAGTTTGGTGAAGAACTTTGTCCGGGCACCCATTCATCAGAGTATTTTGGCGGACGCCCGACACCGCCGGGACGCACCACCGAAGGCGGCGCAAGCGGGGCCGGTTCACGCCGCTGCCTTAATGGCCTGTCCGGACGCGCTGCCCCCGGCTTGCGACGGCCTGAAATCTCAGGCGGACGCGAGGCCGACCTGTCAGGACGCGCGCTGCCCGAGCGCCTGCCCCGGCCTGAAGCCGCGGGCGGGGCCGCAGGCTCCGGCTCCTTTTTATCCGCAGACGCGGCATCATCCGCCGGCCGCGCGTCCGGAACCCGCCGCGCGGCGCCGTCTTCATGACGGGCTTTTACACCGGCTGCATCATCCGCCTGTGCGTCGCCGGCTTTATCCGCCTTTTCGTTCACAGGAACGTTATGACTGCGTGGATCCTGCTCTTGCCCGCCGCGCGGCGGTGTCGGCATGCCGCGGTCTTGCTTGGCTTTACGGGGCGGCAGTTTAGTCAGCAGTGGGTCTTCTCCCCGCAAAACAGTACACTTCAATTCCTCGCCGATATATTTCTCGATCTCGGGAATGATGAAAGACTCATCCTCGTCCGCGAATGATATTGCCGTGCCGCTCGCTCCCGCGCGCCCGGTGCGCCCGATCCTGTGCACATAATCCTCGGGCTCATACGGGAAGTCAAAGTTGACCACAAACCCGATGTTGTCAACATGCAGCCCTCGCCCGGCCACATCCGTCGCCACCACGATCCGCACCTTGCCCGCCCGGAAATCCTCAAGCACACGCAGCCGCCGGTTCTGGTTCACATCGCCGCTCAACATCTCGCAGCGTATGCCGCGCCGCGTCAGGCTGTCAGCGACATCTTCGGTGGTGCTGCGCCGGTTGCAGAAAACCAGCATCCTCGAATCCGGATACTGCTGGATATGGTTGTACAGCACGGTGAATTTCTCTTCCGAGGTCACGACATACACGATCTGCTTGACGCTTTTGACGGTCACGCTCTCCGACTCGACCTCCACCTTCACCGGCGCCTCCATCCACTGCGAGGCCAGCCGCATCACGTCATCGCTCAGCGTCGCGCTGTAAAGCATCGTGCAGCGCAGCTCTTTTGGCGGCAGCCTGCGGATGATCGAGCGAACGTCAGGAATGAAGCCCATGTCGAGCATGCGGTCAGCCTCGTCTATGACCAAGGTGTCGACCTTGGAGAGATCGACCACGCGCGAACGCACGAAATCAAGCAGACGCCCCGGCGTGGCTACCAGCAGATCGACCGGCGCGTCCGTGACCTCTCGCTTTTGCCGGTCATAATCCATGCCCCCGTAAACCGCCAGAGAACGCAGGCCGCAATACTTGCCGACAGCGGCGGCGTCCTTGCAGATCTGTATCACCAGCTCGCGCGTGGGCGCTATGACCAGCGCGCGCGGCGCCCCGCCTTTTACCTGGCGCGCTTCCGGACTGCGCAGATAACGGGTCAGGATGGCGATCAGGAACGCGGCGGTCTTGCCGGTGCCGGTCTGCGCCCGGCCGGCGATGTTTTTGCCGGCCAGCGCGTGCTCCAGACTCAATGCCTGTATCTCGGTGCAGTACTTGAAGCCCAAATCCGCCACCGCGTGCATGACCTCGGCAGGAAGGCCCAGGTCATGGAAGCGCATCTTGCCCTCGGCAGCCTCTACGACAAACTGCGCGGGCGTCCAAGCCTGATGCTCGACGCGGCGCTGAGCCAATTCGTCCGCGGGGATGGCGCCGCCGGGGCGGCGCGCGCCGGGCGCGGTCATACTACCGCCGCTTGCGGAAGAGCCGCCGCCGCGCCGCTCGGGCCTGCGGCCGCGCCGTTCATGCGAAGGGGGACGCGCGACCGGGCGTCCGGCCGACGCGGGCCGCCTGCTCTCGGCGCCGCTCGCGCGCGCCGCCGCAGTGTCTTTAGGTC
>JAQWAM010000151.1 GCA_028707675.1 Kiritimatiellia bacterium
AAGCTGGCCCGGGAGTGGCCGTCTCCGGTGGTCTGGAGCGGGTTCGAGATCGGAATCGCCGCTGCCTATCCCTACGAGTCGATCGAGCGTGACTACGGTTACATACAGCATCACCCGCTGCCCGAGGCGTACGCGCTTTACTCGCCTAAAGGCCATAACCGCCCGACATGGGATCCGTCCGCCGTGCTTTACGCGGTTTATCCGGACCGCGGTTACTTCAGTCTGTCTCCGGCAGGAACTGTCAACGTGGCCGACGACGGCGCCACCGTTTTCAGGCCCGGCAAAGACGGCAAGGGGCGCGACCGCTATCTGGTCATGGATGCCGGACAGACCGCCCGCATGCGCGAGGCGATCGTGCAATTATGTGTTGCGCCGCCGACGAAATGAGGAAGTAGAAAGCTCGTCGCCCGTCACAATCCCATTATTCCACTATTTCATCATTCCATTGAAGTTATAGACAAGCCGACCGCCCGGGGCTGCGCTCCGGGCGAATATGATGTGGTAACTGGAAGGTTTAACCTATAAGCGGCAGTTGAACGAGCATGAATCGGGCAAAGGCCGATAAACATTGGTTCTATTCGAAACCTGCGCCGCACCTGTTTGGTGCAAGACGCAACTTGGAGTGCGGTGACAAAAGCCGCGCTTCGCGCGGGTTGCGGCACCGCTTTCCGGCCTGTCCGCGCCAAAGCGGCGTCGCGCGGAATACCGCTTGCCGCCGCACTCCAAATCCGTTCGCCAGACTTGCGGAGCATCGGTATCGGAATCAACTGCTCTTTTTAGGTTTAAGGTGTTGGTAGGGATGCCTCCCCGAGGCGTCCGCGGTCATGGTAGGGACGCCTCCCCGAGGCGCCCGCGGCGGTTTCGGGGAAACCGCCCTACCTTTTCAACACGGCTTCAGTGTGACAAAATGGCCAAGTTATAGGTGATCTGGGGGCATTAAGCATCCGGTTCGAAATTATCGGGCGGCGCTCAGCGCTCATAATTCCCGCGCGCGGCGTTCACGGAAAAAATCTTGCAGCATCGCCAGGCACTCTTGTTCCAGCACGTCGCGGATGATCTGCGGGCGGTGGTTAAGGCCTTGGTGGTCAAGTATCGAAAAGACAGAGTGCCCGCCGCGCTTGGGGTCTGAAACGCCCCAAACTACAAAAGGCACGCGCGCCAGCACGATGGCTCCAGCGCACATGGGGCAGGGCTCTTTGGTGACGTACAGAACCGTGTCCGTGAGCCGCCAATCGCCGAGCGCGGCAGACGCCTGGGTGAGCGCGATCATTTCCGCATGGGCCGTGGCGTCCTTCAGAGTTTCGGTTTGATTATGAGCGCGCGCCAGCACCTTCACTGCGGCCAGCGGGCGGTCATCGGAGTCTGGCCGTCTGATGATGACGCAGCCGGCGGGTACCTCGCCGACTTCGGCGGCCGCCCCGGCCTCGCGCAGGGCCAGCCGCATGAAGTGGGAGTGGAACTCCGGCGTCATGATCATCGCAAACGCCTAGATCTGCATTTCCTTGAACACGGTCTCGATCTTGGCGCCGGCCTTGAGGCCTTCGATATACTGCATTACCGCCTCGCGGGATTTCTCCTGCTTGATTTGATCCTCTACCTGCGCGGCGGCGGGGATGGTTTGCGGATTCTGCGGCTGCTCGGTTTTGATCAGTATGTGCGAGGCTGTGACGGTCTCCGGCTTGGCGGGATCGTCGCCTTTCGCCTCGCGGGCCGGCGACTTGGCCGTGACTTTGATCAGGTGGTAGCCGAAACGGGTCTCGACGATATCGCCGACCTTGCCGATCTCCTGCGAGAAAGCCGCATCCTCGAAGGGCTTGACCATCTGGCCGCGGGTGAACTCGCCCAGGTCGCCGCCTTTTTTGCCGCTGGGGCAATCAGAGTTATTCGCGGCCAGCTCCGCAAAGTCAGCGTTATTGTCCAACTGTTTCTTGAGGTCTGCGATTTTGGCTTTCTTTTCCGCGTTGGCGGTTTCCAGCCCGGCGTTCTTCGCTGTGATCTCGGCGTTCTGCTTCTCGATCTCTGCGATCTTGCTCTTGACCTCTTCGGGATCAACGGCGATTTTGTCGATTACCGTCTGCTTGATCAGCTTGTCGATGACCAGGCCTTCCTCGATTTCGGCGCGGGCGGCCTCTTCGCCTATCGGGGAATCCTTCAGATAATCCTCCAAGGTCTTGTTCTGGGGTTTGAGGGCCGCGGTGATTTTCTCCATCTGCTTCTTGCGGTCTTCGTCGGTCGCGGTCACGGACTGTTTCTGCGCCTCTCCTAGCAGCAGGGTCTTCATGATGAAGCTGTACGTGACGCGCTGCTCTAACTGGGCCCGGGCGTCTTCCTGCTGTTCGGGCGGGACGTTTTGGGCCTTGATCAGGGCATCGACGATTTTTTCCATGTCCTTGCGGAGAAAGGTTTTGTCGTTGACCGAGGCGACGACCTCGTTGGGGTCTTTCGGCTCGGCGGAGACCTTGACGGTCTCGTCGGCGGCTTTCGCCGGCACGTTCTGTTTCCTGGCATCTTTGTTGCAGCCAGCGGTGATGATGACTAATGATGCGATTGCCATGCAGATGAGGGGTGCGCGCTTCATGGTGAACTTGTCTCCAATGACACGGTTTCCCGCGTCGGGTTTTTATCTAACAACTCGAAGGCTACTCGCCGGACAGCCGGCGGGACTTCGAGGTGAAAAGTAATAAACATACCAAGAAATCGGGATAAGCCAAGAAGAAGATTGGGGGGCGGGCGATTTTTGTCGGTTTCAGCGCATGGCAGAATGCCGCCATCAGCGGTGTCTGGAAGCCTGTCGAGCATGTTCAGGAAGATCTGCCGGATGTCACGGTGCAGGGCAACGGTACGCTCGCCAGAGGCGGCGCCCGCAAGGTGCGGACAGGCAAAACGGCCCGAGGGCAGAGAGAAGCGCAGCCATTGGCGGTCTGGGGTGTGGCAGTGAGGGCACAAGGCCAGATTGGGCTTCAGGCCGAGCTTGGCCAGCAAGTTGACCTCGTAGCGGAGGACTAACTCTTTGAGGTCGCGGCGCGGCGCGCGGGGCAGGGCGTCGAGTGTGCGGTTCAACAGATGGTATACAGCGGCGGACTCCTGGTGGCTGGCGGTCACGCGGGCGGTCAGGTCGGACAGGTAGGCGGCGGCGGCGGCGGAGCGCCAGCAGCGCCGTAGAGGTTCGCGCAGCGTGCTGGGGGAGCACTCGCGGATCGCATGGATGCCGTCACGTTCCCGGCGGTAGAAGAGCAGGTCGCAGGTGTAGAAAAGATCGTATTGCCCCAAAAAAGCGCTCTTGGGTCGGCAGGCGCCTTTTACGGCGGTCACTATCCGTCCGTAATCGGGGGTCAGCCACGTGACCATGTGCGAGGTTTGAGACCAAGGACGGATCTGCAGCACGGTCGCCTCTGTGTGTATGATCATGGCTATTGGTCTGCGGCGGACGGCTCGGCTTCATCAGACCGGTGCTTCATGATCAGCGAGTCGATGATTTGAAGCATCGAGTTTTTGCTGCCGGTGGCGGTTTTTTCTGGAAGGATGGCGCCGGCTGATATGATCAGGTTGATGGCTTCCGAGATGTCCATGTCCAGGGGGATTGTGTCCCGTTTGGGCACGATTATTAAAAACCCTGAGGTGGGGTTGGGAGTGGTGGCGACAAAAATGCTGACGCATTCCAGCGGCGAGCCGTCTTCCGCCTTGATTTTGTTTGCGATGCCCGGGTGGGCGTTGGCGGTCACCATGCCGATGACGTAACAGCCCTTGCGGGGGTACTCGACCAGCACGGTCGCGTTGAACATGGTGTTGCGGCTTTTGGCGACCCATTCGCAGAGCTGTCGTACAAAGGTGTAGATGTTTCTGATGATGGGTATGCCGGAAAAGATGCGGTCAGCCAGATTATACAGGCGTTTGCCTAAGAAGTTGTGCGCAAGTTCGCCCAGGACATAGAAAATAAGCAGCAGGAAGATCAGCACTATCAACTGCAAAAGATAGCCGCCGAGCAGGTCGTCGACAACCTTGGGCAACAGGTGGCTGGGAAACCATGATGTCGTAACTCTGAGCAGAAAATTGAAGATCCACAGAGTGGCCATGACCGGCATGGCCAGCATCAGCCCGATGAAAATCTTGTTACGGGCGCTGGTCAGCCGGCTCAGCTTGGCGGGTTTGACATATTGGCTGTTCGATAAGGACGGCATAGGCTCATAGTATGGCAGTGGCCGATATGCCGCGCAAGCCGTAAATCAGCGCGCGGAATTGCGGGTTGCGCGGTCGGGTGCCATTATGTAGTATCAGGGCTTACGCGGATATCATAATGTCCCCGTTTCGATCGGGGCTCGAACAAACGAAGAGGCAACTGACGTAATGTTGGAATGCTGGAAAAGCGAGTGCGTCTTTTGTCATCCTTCCGCTATTCCATCATTCCGTTGAAGTTGCAGACACGAAGGAGGTTTTCATGCGCTGCATAAGCGTGTTGGTCAGCGGCTGCTTGGCCGGGGTGGTTTTGTCGGGGTCAGGATCAGAAGTTCCGGACGTGTTGAGGACTTTGTCCGGCAAGCCTGTTGAGAGCGCGGAGGTTTGGGAGTCGGAACGGCGCCCGGAGGTGCTGGATCTCTTAAAATCGCAGATGTTCGGGCGCAATCCGGTGGAACGGCCGGCAACACTGCGCTTCGAACAACTTGAGCCCGACAAGCAGATGATGGGCGGGGCTGCCATTCGCAAGCGGCTGCGCATCTGTTATTCCGGGCCGGGCGGTGAGGGCGGTTTCGCTTTAACCGCGTTCCTCCCAAAGTCCGCAAAGCCCGTGCCGGCCTTCCTGCTGATCTGCAACCGTGATCCCGCCAAGAACATCGACCCCGACCGCTTGGAGAAAAGCCCGTTCTGGCCGGCGGAGGAGATAGTCGCGCGCGGGTACGCGGCGCTGGCCTTTTTTAACGGCGACGTTGATCCTGACCGGCACGACGGCTTCACAAACGGCGTTCACGGCGTGTTCCAGCCCGATCCTTCCGTACGCAAGGATGACGCGTGGGGCACTATCGCGGCGTGGGCGTGGGGCGCCAGCCGCGCGATGGACTGGATCGAGACCGAGACACGGATCGACGCCAAGCGCGTGGCGGTGGTCGGCCATTCGCGCGGCGGCAAGACCGCGCTTTGGTGCGGTGCCAGCGAT